>DUSJ01000259.1 GCA_012842645.1 Clostridiaceae bacterium
AACGCCAATGAGAAACTGGATACAAAAGTAATTGCCGAAAGAGGCGCAATCCTGGCAGAAGTTGCCGAGCAGGCTTTCAAAGAACTGAAGGCAAGCCGGCCTGACGCGGTACACCCGGTTTATGTGGTGGGAAGCGAGGTCCCCATTCCCGGCGGCAGCCAGGACGAAGAAGAAGGTCTCCAGGTAACCAGGGTTGCGGACTTTGAAGAAACCGTACAGGTATTTAAGGATGCGTTTGCTAAACGTAACCTTGAAAGCGCATGGGATAATGTTGTTGCTGTGGTGGTGCAGCCCGGGGTTGAGTTTGGCGACGAAAGCATCCATGAATACGACAGGGAAGCCGCAAAAGATCTGTGCAATGCATTGAAAAAATACCCCAATCTTGTGTTCGAAGGGCATTCGACAGACTATCAGACAAAATATGCTCTCCGTGAAATGGTCCGGGACGGGATAGCCATTCTGAAGGTGGGGCCTGCCCTGACATTCGCTCTCAGAGAAGCGCTTTTCAGCCTGGCATATATTGAGAACGAACTTATAACGGAAGACACCGGAAGAAAACCTTCAAGGTTCATCGAAGTGCTTGAAGAAGCAATGGTGAAAAATCCTGACAACTGGAAAAAGCATTATCATGGCAATGAACACAAGCTTAAGTTAGCCAGGAAATACAGCATGTCGGACAGATGCAGGTATTATCTGCCTTTGCCCGAGGTCCAGGAGGCCATTGACCGGTTGTTTGACAACCTCAGGTCCGTAAATATACCCCTGACCCTTATAAGCCAGTACATGCCTGTCCAATATACCAAGGTTCGGGAAGGAAAACTGAGTACTGACCCGGCAAGCCTGGCGAAAGACAGGGTGGTAAATTGCATCGACGAGTACCTTTTTGCCTGCAGGCAGTAAACAATATCAGGATTTTATTTTATATAAAAGAAAGGATTGATGATTATGCTGAAAGGAATCCCTCCGATTATCCCTCCTGAGCTTTTAAAAATTCTTATGGAAATGGGACATGGCGATGAAATTGTTATTGCTGACGGCAACTTCCCCGCCGCAAGTATTGCCCAGAGACTTGTAAGATGCGATGGCCACGGCATTCCTGAATTGTTGGACGCAATACTTAAGTTCTTCCCGCTGGACCTGTATGTGGATGCTCCTGTGGCGCTTATGCAGGTGGTACCCGGGGATCCGGTTGAAACCCCCATCTGGGATGTCTACAAGGAAATTGTCACAAAGCATGAACCAAAAAACAACAAGTTTGAAAACATCGAACGCTTCGCTTTTTATGAAAGGGCAAAGAAAGCCTATGCTGTTGTAGCCACGGGCGAGAAGGCGCTTTATGCCAACATAATCCTTAAAAAGGGCGTAGTTGTCGAATAATTAAAATATCTGAAAAGGAGAGATGAAAATGGCAGAACTGAAAAACGATTTTGTTGATCCAAAACTGGTTCCCCAAAGAACCCTTCGCGGCGGCGGGAAAATGCCTGCTATAGGTATGGGCACCTTCGGTTCGGACCGTTTCAGCGGAGAAGACATCGCTGCAGCGGTAAAGGGCGCGATTGAGGTAGGCTACAGGATGTTCGACTGCGCATCGGTATACGGAAATGAGCATTTGATAGGAGAAGTCCTTGAAGAAGCCATGAAATCCGGCATCAAGAGGGAAGAACTGTTCATTACCTCCAAGGTATGGAACGACATGCATGGCAAAGGGGACGTACTTCGTTCCTGCGCCCAGTCCCTCAAAGACCTCAGGCTGGACTACATAGATCTTTACTTTGTACACTGGCCGTTCCGGAACTTCCATCCGAAAGGGGCTCCGCCGGATTATCACAACAAGGATGCGAAACCTTACAACCATGAGGAATACATGGAAACATGGTACCAGATGGAGAGACTGGTCAAGGCCGGCTATGTCAGGTATATAGGCACATCCAACATGACAATACCAAAGCTGAAGCTTTTGATCCGTGACTGCACGATAATGCCTGCCGCCAATGAAATGGAACTTCATCCCTGCTTCCAGCAGCCTGAACTGTTCAACTTCTGCCTGGATATGGGAATCCAGCCTATCGGCTTCTGCCCCATCGGTTCACCGACACGTCCGGACAGGGACAAGACCCCTGATGACGTTGTTGATATCCAGGATCCGATAGTTGTCAAAATTGCACAGGCTCACAATGTGCATCC
>DUSJ01000260.1 GCA_012842645.1 Clostridiaceae bacterium
GCCCTTGACCCAGAAACGGTGCACGAGGTGCTGGAAGTTGTCCTTTCGCTTGCGAAAAACGAAAGCACAATGATTATCGTAACACACGAAATGGCATTTGCAAAAGCAATCGCAGACCGTGTTCTTTTCATGGAGCATGGCGAGATTGTCGAGGAAAGCCGGAATCCCGGGGAGTTTTTTGCACATCCTAAAACTGAGCGGGCACAAAAATTTTTGCAATCCTTTGAATATCAAGGAACAAAAAGATGCGGTAAATAAAAAAAGCCGAACAGGAGATGATAAAAAAATACAGCAGCAATCGGGACAGAGAACTTATGAGTATACATTATACCAATAAACGACGCAAAAGGATTAAACTGATTTATAATCCGACATCGGGTATGGCAAAAAAGTCACCCCAGATATTGACCGAAATAATAAAAGAACTGCAGGACCTGAAATATATACCCGAGTTATATATAACCGAGCCTGGCACCGATTACGCCGGGCTGGTTTCTGATTCGCTCGCACAGGGTATACGGATGTTCGTGATCTGTGGCGGAGACGGCACGGTTTCATCGGTTGCGAGAGCGATATATGGCACTAATGCGACATTGGGGATCATTCCCGCCGGAACACAGAATAATGTGGCAAAAAGTCTTGGAATACCGGGAGATATAAGGGAAGCCATATCGGTCCTGAGAACAGGTAAAAGGACCAGGTGCGATATTGGTCTTGCATACTGCGGGAGCGATGTGGTTCCCTTTATTGAAATATGCTCTGTAGGGCTGTTTTCCGAGTTGTTCGGGCCGGGCGACGGAATACAGCACGGCGATATATCCCGCATTGGGGACTTTATTTCCACCTTTACGGCCTCGACTCCGTCAAAGATCCGGCTGGTACTGGACGGCAGGGAAGAAACTGAAGCTCCCGGCCATGTGGTCCTGGTTGCCAACATGCCGTATATCGGGCGCCGTTTCCGGGTAGGTCCCGACGGGTCATACAGGGACGGGTTCCTGGATGCTTTTTTATGTGCGGATATACCGAAACTGGATCTTATGATGGGATACATGCTGAAACTGCCCGGACTTGACCTGTCTGAAGATTCGCGAATAAAACACTTCAGGGTAAAAACCGTGGACATAGAGTCTTATCCTGAAATGTCAGTACTGGCAGACGGAATAACACTGGGAAAAGGGAAGGTGCATATAGAAATACGTCGCCGTGCCCTGACAGTGATTGCAGGACCTGCCGGGTTGGACAGCAAAAAGGATGATTGAGCATATATGGACAAGGGAAAAGGAATTGAACGGGAAAATCCGTGCAGACCTGATCTTAAGGTCCACTGGGTCTGGAAGAAAATAATAGAATATATAAGCAGCGTACATTATGCCTATTGGATAATACTAATAACGATTCTGCTGGCCATGTCGCTGAAAGTAATCCCATCAAGGCTGCTGAACCTTTTCTGGCAGAAAATTGTGGAGTATAAGTTCCTTGTCGGCCTTGTGTCAGGATTCAGTGTCATCGCTATATCGCTTGTGTGGAAAAAGGGACAGGAAATAGATATCTGGGTATTCAAGATCTTCAATGTAGAAGACGGCCACTCACCATGGCTGGACAAGTTCATGCTTGCAGGCACCCAGCTGGGCAACGGCGTCTTTGCCCTGATCCTTGCGCTGTTCTTCCATGCGAGAGTAGATAAACTTTTAGCTTATGAGGTGGTTTTGGGAACTTTGACCCTGTGGCTGACTGTGGAGTTGCTGAAAATGATGATCCGGCGAAAAAGGCCGTTTATCGGTCTCAAGGATATCCGGGTCGTGGGAGCGAAAGCAAGAGGACATTCATTCCCGAGCGGCCATACCAGCCAGGCTTTTTTCATGGCTACACTGCTGTTCCAGCATTTCGAATTCGGCCTGGCAACAGGCATTATCCTATATGCGCTGGCCCTTCTTGTGGGCATCACCAGGATATACCTTGGAATGCATTACCCGAGGGATGTATTGGGAGGAGCTATCCTCGGGATAGCCTGGGGCCTTGTAGGCGCTATCGTCAACAGCTATATCCGCTAAGTTGTCACGGGGACGGTTCTTTTGACAACAAGTTGCCACAGGGGACGGACCTGATCACATATTCTGCTATGAATATGGCCCACCCTTAGTGCTGGGCTACATAATACATAATATTAATTGAATAAATAATTAAAACAACGTTTTGTGTTTTAAACAGAATAGTTATGCATGACTATTTGCATAGCTTAAGAGTTCTCGCACAGTCTGCCGCCCCTGTGACAACTTCTCAAGAGGTTGTGGTATCATTATAAAGTAATCAATCTGCAACCTCAGGAGGCAAAAAATATGAGTTTTGAAGGATTTACGAAAGACGCGCTGATGTTCTTGCTTGAGAACAGGATGCACAACAGCAGGGAATGGTATGACAGCCATAAGGATATATATAAAAAGCTGGTTTATAACCCTTTTACAGAGCTTGTCACCGAGCTTGCGCCCGTTATGCTTGAGATAGACAGCCAGATCATAACCGTACCGTCAAAAGTTATCTCAAGAGTAAGACGGGATACCAGGTTCACAAAGGATAAAAGCCTTTACAGGGACAATGTGTGGATCGTGTTCCTGAGAGACAAATCCAAAATGTCTATATCTCCGTGCTACTGGTTTGAAATAAATCAGCAGGGTTCCAGCTATGGCGTGGGGTATTACTCGGCCGATCCGGCGTCTCTTGCCAGTATGAGGGAATTGATATTAAGAAGGGACCCCGCTTTCGTAAAAGCGCTGGATTTTTACGAATCCCAGGATGAATTCGTATTAGGCGGCGAAACATATAAAAAAACCAGATATCCCGATCAGCCGGAGAATATCAAATCCTGGCTGAACAGAAAAAACATATATTTTGAATGTACGCAAAACAACCATGAACTGGCGTTTTCCAAAAAGCTCCCCAAAGTTCTGAAGGCTGGCTTTGTCAGGCTGAAACCTGTTTATGATTTCTTCCTGAAAGCTGAGAGTTATAAGTAAAAAAGTATTGACATTGACGTAACGTAAAGGTGTAGCATATGTATGCGGGGAGTTGATGAAGATGGAATACACTGTTCAAAAACTGGCAGCGCTGGCAGGAATAAGCGCCCGGACCCTCCGGTACTATGATGAGATAGGTATCCTGAAGCCGGCAAGGATCAGCTCGTCAGGGTACAGGATCTATGGTCCGAAAGAAGTGGATATGCTGCAGCAGATACTGTTTTACAGGGAACTTGGCATGGATCTGGACTGTATCAGAAAAATAATAACGGATCCCTCTTTCGACAGGGCAAAAGCGCTGCGCGACCATCATGTCATGCTCCTTGCAAAAAGAGAGCAATTGGATTTGCTTATCAGAAACGTGGAAAAATCAATTGCCTCCGCGGAAGGGAGAATTAAAATGACAGACAGTGAAAAGTTCGAAGGCTTCAAACAGAAGCTCATTGATGAAAATGAAGCAAAGTACGGGCAGGAGATCAGGGAAAAATACGGGGATGATGAGGTCGATAAATCGAACGCTTACTTTAAAAATATGAGCAAAGAAGACTTTGACAGGATGAACAGCCTGTCGGAGCAGATCCTTGAGACTCTTGCCGAAGCCATGAAGACCGGAGATCCGTCAGGCCCTCTTGGTCAGAAAACGGCCGATCTCCATAAACAATGGATAAGCCTGTGCTGGGGGCGCTATGACAGGGAGAGCCATGCAAACCTGGCCCGGATGTATGTCGATGACGAAAGATTCACGGTTTACTATGACGACAGGGTTCAGCCAGGCGCGGCAGCATTCCTGAAGGATGCCATCATGATCTATACAGGAAAGTAAAACACGTTTTCACAAAGCATACCGTCCCTCTTAAAGGCACCGGGGGACGGTTCTATGATTAAGTTGACAACATTGCCAGGATTGCCTGCGCCAGCAGACCTTTATATTCCTGGTCAAGGCCTATGATTACAGGGACAAATACATTTTTGAATAGAACATGATTGTGACAGGGGGACGGAGTTGTTGTCAC
>DUSJ01000025.1 GCA_012842645.1 Clostridiaceae bacterium
TAAAGTCTCTGTTATCGAGCTTTCCGACCATGTGATACAACCTCTTGATCCTGACATGGCAGCCGAGGTCCACAGGCATATGACCCGAAAAGGAGTAAACCTGTTTCTGAATCGCGCCGTTACGGCGATCCGGTTCGACGGCGGCTCTTACGATGTCCTCATGGACAATGGCAAGTCCCTGAAGACTGATATGGTCATCCTTGCTGTTGGCGTTAGACCTGAAAGTTCGCTTGCCAGGGACGCCGGCCTGGAACTGGGCATAAGAGGCTGCATAGTTACCGACAACCGCATGAGGACGAGCGATCCATTTATTTATGCCGTGGGCGACGCGGTCGAGACAGCCGATATCGTCTCGGGGAAAAAGGTTTATGTCCCCCTGGCCTCTCCTGCCAATCGCCAGGCCCGTATTGCAGCCGACAATATTGCCGGCATTGCAAGCACCTATGACGGCACCCTTGGAACATCCATATTAAAGGTGTTTGACATGACCGTCGCAATGACAGGCAACAACGAAAGGGTCCTGAAGCAATCGGGCGTTGAGTATGAAAAATCGTTTACCTACAGCGCGTCTAATGCCGGTTATTATCCCGGTGCCGCCTTCATGACAATCAAGCTGCTGTTCCGGAAAAACAACGGGAAGATACTTGGCGCCCAAATAACCGGGTCAAAGGGCGTCGATAAGCGAATAGATGTCTTAGCTACAGCCATAAAGGCCGGAATGACCGTTCACGATCTTGCCCGCCTTGAGCTTTCATATGCCCCGCCATACGGCTCGGCAAAAGATCCCGTTAACATAGCAGGGTACGTGGCGTCCAATATCCTTGACGGTATAGTGAAAGTCTTCCACTGGCACGACATAGATTTCCTTGATCCGGATAAAGTAACCATTCTTGACGTCAGGACGCAGGAGGAGTACAGGAGAGGCACCCTGAAAGGCGCTGTGAACATTCCCCTCGATGACCTTCGGAACCGCCTTTCCGAGCTGGATAAAAGCAAGCCTGTTTATGTCTTCTGCCAGGTAGGATTTCGCGGATATGTCGCCGCCCGTATCCTCAGCCAGAACGGATTCAGGGACGTATACAACCTGTCGGGAGGGTACAGGCTGTTCAGGATGATATCATCCTGAACAATAGCTGTAAAGCGGCGTGCCTGCATTGATTTATCTTTACTCATTCACAAGCCTCTGGTAATATAGTATGGAGCTTTATTCATGAAGCTTTGTCATGCCATTTAACAGGAGGATCACGTCAATGAACATAGGTGAAAAATCAGTTGCGGCCCATGCCGAATGGAAGGGCAAGATCGAGGTCATCAGCCGCGTGCCTGTCAGAAACAGGGATGAACTTTCCGTGGCTTACACTCCCGGAGTGGCCCAGCCATGTCTCGAGATACAGAAAGATATCAATAAATCCTATGAATATACGAGAAGACATAACCTGGTCGCCGTCGTCACCGACGGAACAGCGGTCCTCGGGCTCGGCGATATAGGGCCGGAAGCGGCCATGCCGGTCATGGAAGGAAAGTGCGTGCTGTTCAAGACCTTTGGTGACGTAGACGCGTTTCCTGTATGTATCCGTTCCAAAGACACCGATACCATAGTAAACACCGTCAAGCTTATAGCCGGAAGCTTCGGAGGAATCAACCTTGAAGACATATCGGCTCCCCGCTGTTTTGAAATCGAAAGGCGGCTCAAGGCCGAATGCGATATACCCGTATTCCACGATGACCAGCATGGAACCGCAGTCGTTACGCTGGCTGCCATGATCAATGCTCTGAAACTTGTGAAGAAAGACATTACCAAAGTAAACGTGGTGGTCAACGGTTCGGGAGCTGCCGGTATAGCCGTGACAAGACTCCTGATGAGCATGGGACTTAAGAATGTTATCCTGTGCGACACAAAGGGAGCCATTTACAAGGGCAGGCCGGGACTTAACAGGGAAAAGGAACTGATGGCCGAGATATCAAATACTGAAATGAAAAAAGGCACACTGAAAGATGTGATAGCCGGCGCCGACGTATTCATTGGACTTTCCGCCCCGGGCATGGTTGATGCCCAAATGGTCAGAAGCATGGCAAAAGATCCGGTTATCTTTGCCATGGCAAACCCGGTACCAGAGATCATGCCGGACGAGGCAAAAGAGGCAGGGGCCAGGATCGTGGGAACTGGCAGATCTGATTTCCCGAACCAGATCAATAATGTTCTTGCGTTTCCCGGGATTTTCAGAGGTGCCCTTGATGTCAGGGCAAGCGATATAAATGATGAAATGAAAATCGCGGCGGCAAAAGCAATCGCTTCGCTTGTCACCGACGATGAGCTTAGCCCGGATTATATAATACCTGCTCCTTTCGACACAAGGGTGGCTTCCTCTGTCGCCAGCGCGGTGGCAGAAGCGGCAAGGGCATCGGGTGTCGCCAGGGTCTGAGCATAAAGCAAATAAAAAACAGGGCTGCGATAATGCAGCCCTGTTTCAGCCAATGGTTAGGCCATCAGTAGTACTTTCCGCGATATCTCGCATAATAGTCCCCTCGGCAGTCGTAACGCTTATCCCATTTGTCGTCTTCTTTCTCGCAATCCTTGAAGTATTTTTTCTCATCTTTCTTCTCGTCTTTCTTTTCGTCCTTTTCTCCGCATTTGCACAGCTCTTTCTTTTCGTCCTCTTTCTCGTCTTCGGCAAGCACGTCCACATGTTCTGTGCGGACAACTTTGAAGGTGACCTTTACGACATCTTTCTCCAGGAGACTGCAGTATACTTTCTGGCCCTGGCATATGGTTTCGTCATGCAGGAAATCTTTTTCGCCTTCAACATAGGCTTCGATGAGTTCGGCAATGTCACCTTCCTTCACTTTTTCGCATCCAATGGGCTTGATTTCAACAAACCCTCCGAACGGAATCTTGAAGGTGGCATGGTAGAGGGGACCGTTTACGATTCCGTCGCAGACGTCCTCGACAGTCTTGTATGTCACGTTATTCCATATGTAGGCGTTGAAAATAACCTTTCCCGGAATTACGTGAGCGTCGGTTACGAAAACCTTCTTGTCAATGTTCTCGATCTTGTAGATTGCAGGACTGGGAGGAGATATCTTAACGTCTTTCTCGACGAAGAACTGCTCCGATCCCTTCCCCACAATTACGGGGACCTGAAGAATCTTCTTTTTCATCCTTTCACTCCTTTCTGCCTGATATTTGCCTGTTCAATGTCGAACAAGCTCACTACATACTATTCATGCTCGTCCACACTTGCTACATGGCCTTGCAAACATATTGCCGCAAGCCACTTTAAAGGCAGCCGAACCAGCCCGCCGTCTGAAATCAAATGTTTCCGGATTCGCCTCTGAAATTACTCTGCCGGGAAGCGGATTGAATAAATAATTAATATCAAAGGATAATAACAGATAAAACTTGCTCATAGCAATGCAACAGCGAAAGGAGAATCATATGGCGAAGAAAGGCATGAAAAGACCGGAACCCGATAAAGACCGCAGCTATAACGAAGTCCCTCCGGTACCCGAGCTGCAGGGCAAGGCCAAGCATACCAAGGAAAAAGCAAATCCGATTGAATACAACGGAAAAAGAAACACTACATTCAAATAAAACAGGAGGTGCTCACAGCACCTCCTGTCCCTGTATAACAGTCGTCTTAATACAACGCCATTGCAACTATACTCGCAATCATTGAAAAAATAAGCATAAAAGCAAGAACCGATGCTACAATGCGCTTTATCTTACTACCGGACATACCCGTTCCTCCGTCGCATATACCATGCATCAATATTTTATCCTTATTACTGCAGCAATTCAAGGCTTCCATGAATTGTACAGCCTGTATGCATTACCATATGCCGACCCGCTTTTCCGGTTCGAGGTACATCCAGTCCCCAGGCTTTATGTCATAGGTGTCATAAAACTCCTGGAAGTTCATGAGCACAAAGTTGGTACGCAGCCTGTAAGGCGCATGGGTATCCTGCTGGGCGAGCAGCTGATACATCTGCGGAGTCGCAGTAAAACGCCAAATCTGGGCATTTTTTTCGAAAAACGCTTTATAGTTCGCGTTGGGTATACTCTTCATGATCTCAAGGACACATGCGACGCCTCCGATGTCAGCCACATTTTCGGATACGGTCAGATTTCCGTTCACTATCGCATTCGGAGCTATCTCGTATCCGTTATACAGGTTCACAATTTCCTGGCATTTCTGTCCGAAGACAGCATAATCCTCGTCGGTCCACCAGTTCTTCATATTGCCGTTCTCATCAAACATGGCTCCGTTCGGATCAAATGCATGAGTTATTTCGTGGGCTATTATTGCGCCAATGCCGCCAAGGTTCTCTTCGCGGGACGCGTTTACATCATAGAACGGTGGCTGCAGGATACCTGCAGGAAATACGATCTCGTTGTTCAGAGGATTATAATACGCATTCACCGTCTGCGGCGGCATCAGCCACCCTGATTTATCCGTGGGTATGCCGAGAAGGCTTTTTAAATACCTCGCCTGGGCGGCAGTTATTGCAAATATGTTCCCAATCAGGGAGCCGCCTTCCTCATAGGTTTTTATATCTATATCCTTATATGGGTCTCCCCATGTGTCCGGATAACCGATTTTGAATTTTATGGACTTAAGTTTCCTGATTGCTGCCTGTTTAGTGCTTTCGCTCATCCAGTCAAGTCTCTCGATCCGCTTTTCAAATGTATTGACTATTTCCTGGGCTATTTCCCGTACATCTTCCTTCGCCTCAGGGGAGAAGTAATTCTCAACGAATACCCTGCCCAGGTAACTGCTCATTACCGAACTCAGCATGTTAAACGCAAAGTCTTCATCGCTCATGGCGCTGCTTAAGCCAAGGAATACGGTATTGAAGTTTATAATCGTGTCCTGCAGTTCCTTGGACAGGTATTGGGCGGTATCTATCAGGAAATGGACCTTCTCGTAGGCCTTTATTATTTCGACATTCTGGTCGCTGATCAAGGCGGCTGTTTCTGCCATAAGCCCGGGATCAATTATTATTATCGTTTCAACTGATTCGTAACCAAGATCGTTCAGGTATTTATCAAGATCCACATTACTGAATAATGAAACAAGGTCGCTCCTCGAAACAGGGTTGTAAAGGTTCTCAACCTTGCTTTTTTCCTCGTTGCTGAGAGTGTGTGCGGCGATATTCCTCTCAAAGGCATAGATATCCTTTGCGCCCTGTACGGCCTGTTCAGGCGTATATCCCAAATAACTCAGCATCAGGGAAACGAAATTTTCATACATGGCCTGTATGTTCGGATTATCACTTAAAAGGTATGCCTGGTTGAGGACAGTACCCATGCCTGTGCCGTAAAGGCTGTATTTACTGCTGTCTATCAGATCTTCCGACGGACCGAAAGTAAATATAGGATTATATCCGGTTTCGTTTTCGATTTGCGCGGCTATGTCAAGCATCTCCTGGGCTGTAGCAGCGCTGTCTATCATATCCAGGTATTTTTTTATCGGTTCCATTCCCTGCTTGTTGCGGTTTTCCATGTCCAGTATCGTGGTATAGAAATCCGCCAATTTTTGCTCCGGGGTTCCTTCTTCATATGTACCGGCCTTGCTGTAGAGTTCATCTACGATCGACCTGAGTCTTTGGGTGTTAAGATAGTCCACTTCTTCAAAGGATCCCCATCCGGCATACCCGGCCGGCAGCCTGGCATTTATCAGCCAATCCCTGTTCACTGCATAGTAGAAGTCATCCTGCTTTCTTATGTTTTTCAGACCGCGGACCCTGTCCAGTATTGCCTCTAAATGCTCCTGCTTCAGGTAATCGCCCGAACCGAACTTTCCGTCTCCATACCCGGCCATCAGCCCGGCCCTTACAAGCCTGCTAACGTCTCCTATGGCATACTGGGGCACATCGGCGAAAGCAATACTGTCCCTGATTACAGGGAGTTCCCTTATGGTACGGCTCAGGAACAGGGCAAATTCCAGTCGCGTCACGTTTCTCCGGGGATCCAGCGTCGTTCCTGAACCGAAAAGGATCTTATTGGTTACTGCGATGCCAATTTCATCACGGTAATCTTCCGTAACTGCCGACGCATCCGCAAACCCGCTTAAATCGTTCTCCGTTTCATTAAGAGCGCCATATCCCACTGTGTTCAATATGCTGACCACTGCCTGTTCCCTGGTCACAAATCCATTGTTTTCGCTTTCAGCATGGACAGGCAAAGCTCCGAATACCAACACGAAGCAAAGCAGTAAAACTGTAAGTTTTGACGCAAACCTCTTCATTTCAGACTCTCCTTCTGTATAAATTTTACAATATATACAACATGATGATTATATCATATTGATCCTGATTATGATAGCAATATTTCCTAATTATTTCATAATTTAATATCATAAACTAATGACTGCTCCGCTGCCGGCTGAATATTTCTGACCGTAATGCGAAAGCTTTATATATATAAGAGCAGAGGCGGATATCTATGCTCCTTAAGTACCTGAGGCTGAAACCGACAATTTACTTTTTCCTGAAAGAATCCGAGCCCACAGAAACCATTATGGAAAAACTCTGTGACAATGAAACCCCGCTCATTTGCTTTTCGTCCCTCCGGGATGAAATGATAATGACTGAACGAAGAATACTTATAGCCGACAGAAAAGGGTTCTGGGGCAAAAAAATTCGTTACGTATCCCTGCCGTACAGCAGTATAACCTTTTATACCGTTGGCACTGTCGGCGGTTTGGATCTGGACGCGGAAATACTGCTGAACCTTCGGGGAAACGTAAAGATCCAGCTCAGGTTCCTTCGCAGCAGGGAAATCAGCGAAAGCATCCACAGGGCATATGAGATAATAACCCAATACTTTATATGCAGTTCATGTCCTTCGGGCTGATCAGGACATGATACTCATCTGAAAGCATGAGCCCGCCTGTATGTTCTGACTATTTCAAGGTAACGCTCGTAAACTCGGTCGACCACCTTTTCCCAGCTGACATAAAGAGTCTTTTGGGCATTTTCTCCGACTTTTTGCAGCAGCCCGGGCGATCCCACCGCTTCAAACACCCTCGACGCAATGTTTTCAGGACCGTTTTGAGTAAGGATGCCGTTAAATCCATCGATCACGCCTTCAGCAGCATTCGAGTTCTCAATAAGCAGGGCGGGGCAACCCTGTGACGCGGCTTCCCGCACCACGAGGGAAAATGTGTCGTACAGGGACGGGAACAACAGGAAATCAGCCCTGCAGTACAGTGTCCTGAGATATTCCCTGTCTTTTATGTTCCCCAGGAAAACAACTCTTTCAGCAATATCCAGTTCCCTTGCAAGGGTCTTAAGATCATTGAGGGCATATCCTTCGCCAGCCATCAGCATTTTAAAATCAAGGCCCTTTTTCTTGAGAACAGACAGGGATTCCAGCAACACCCTCGTATTTTTCAGCCAGACCATTTGCCCGACAAAGATAAAGACCA
>DUSJ01000261.1 GCA_012842645.1 Clostridiaceae bacterium
ACTGGAAAACGGCGGGACGGAAATCCCGCCGTTTTTTTGTAAGACTTGCGAAAACAACACATTTCCACAGTATCCACAGGATTTGTGCACAGGCAAAAGGGGCTGTGGAAATCATCGTGATAATCATGGGGATAAGTTGACTGATTCGGGGCGGAATATTATGGGTAATATCGTAATATATAAAATGATCGCATGCAGAGAGGGGTTGTTGTTATGAAATATACCATAAGAGGAAAACAAGTAGACGTGACAGAAGCCATGCATGAAAAAGCCATCAGGAAAATAGGCAAGTTTGAGAGATTCTTCAAACCCGACGCAGAAGCTGTTATAACATTCAAAGTAGAGAAAGACAGGTATATTTTCGAGACGGCCATATATTCGAACGGCACAATAATCAGGGCCGAAGAGAGCAGCAACGACATGTACGCCTCCATGGACATGGTGGTTGAAAAACTGGAGAGACAGATAAGGAAATATAAAACGAAGCTGGGCAAGCAGCTGCGCCAGGAGGCCATGGTTCCCGAGAATTTCGTCATCCATGAGGATATCGATGAAGATAAGGATTATGACATTGTCAGGACAAAACGCTTCCCGCTGAAACCCATGAGCACCGAGGAAGCAATCCTTCAGATGAACCTTCTCTCCCATAGCTTTTTCGTTTTCATAAACTCGGAAACAGAAACAGTCAACGTGGTTTACAGGCGAAAAGACGGAAAATACGGTCTCATCGAACCGGAATTCTGAGAATACGGGCAGACAGGCGCAGGCATTCACAGCCGGCGCCTGCCTGCTGTGAAATATGCCAAGGCAATGAGAAAAATCAATAAATTCATGTTTAAAGTGGGAATATTAATGGTATAGAATAATTGACCGGTTGTTATACAGTTGGATTCTTGTTCCTCCTTTAATATATATATTTATTTCAGTTCGCATTAATTGAGCTGGGGGCACGATTATAGGTATCATCTATAGAATAAATAAAAAAGTGCCTTTTTTTTGTGGGTACATTTATAAAAGATGGGAAGGGATTAAAATGTTAGTCAGAGATTGTGCCGGCGGTGTCGTTTTCTATGGCGACAAGGTTTTTCTCTTAATGAATGAGAAAAACGAGTGGGTCATGTCCAAAGGTCTTATCAGGGAAGGCGAGGATCCTCGGGATGCCGCGATAAGGAGAGTCTTTGAGGAAGCCGGTATCAGGGGCAGGATAATCGATCAGGCCGGCAGGACATATTACGAGTTCTACTCGGTTACCAGGCAGAAGCCGGTATGCAACCGCATAGTCTGGTATATAATGGAGACTGACAGTGAAGAATTCAGGATAAGCGAACCCGAAAAATACTCAAAAGGAGGCTTTTTCAATATTTCCGAAGCCCTCGACATGATAACATACAGCCAGGACAAATCCCTTGTTATGCAATCCTACAAAAAACTGTGCGAGAAAACCGGAAGGAATCCTGACTTTTAAAACGGTTGAACATATAAATGCCAATCTGATAAAATGAAGGGTGGCTGCAGGTCATTGATTGACCGAAAGCCATCCTTTTTTAAACGGGGTATTTGCTTTGAGAGAATATAAAACCTTGATGAAAGAAGGATATTTCCTGCTTGAGGAAAAGCGGTCGCGCTTCATCGCCCGGGCAAAACCAGTGGGAAGCGAGGCTGAAGCCCTTAAATTTATCCAGGATATCAAAACGGCCTGCTGGGATGCGACCCATAACTGCTATGCCTACTCTGTAGGGAATGACTCCCTGTACCAAAGGTACAGCGACGACGGCGAACCCCAGGGAACGGCCGGCCTGCCAATGCTTGACGTTATAAGGAAAAAAGGACTTCATAATGTTGTAGTGGTCGTGACCCGGTATTTCGGTGGAATACTTCTGGGAGCGGGCGGCCTGGTCAGAGCCTACAGCAAGGCTTGCGCGGGCGGACTGGAAGACGGCGGCGAAGTATGGGTAAAATCCTGCCTGGAACTGAAGCTGACCACGGAATACCACCTTTCGGGGAAAATCCAGAACATGCTCAAAAACGAGGGATTTATAATAGCTGATACCACGTACGCAGATACGGTGACATTCACGGTTTATTCTCCTGTCGAAAGAAAGGAGTGCCTGGAGGAACAGGTCCGGGAAATAACAGGAGGCAGCCTGCTTCTTGAAGAAGCCGGAATTAAGGACATTTGCGTCGATAAAAATGGAAATGTTTTAGAAGATAGAATAATGGAGAAAAAAGGATAAAGAGGGTGTTATTATGTCAGGTCATTCAAAGTGGAACAATATCAAGCGCAAGAAGGAAAAAACCGATGCCCAGAAGGGCAAGATATTCACGAGGCTTGGGCGTGAGATCGCAATGGCTGTAAGAAGCGGAGGACCTGACCCAACCGTGAACTCCAGGCTGAGAGACGCCATAGCCAAGGCAAAAGCCAGCAATATGCCAAGTGAATCAATCCAGAGGAGCATAAAAAAGGCAGCGGGAGAAGACACCGGATCCAATTATGAAGTCATCAACTATGAAGGATACGGTCCAAGCGGCGTAGCAGTAATAGTGGAAGCATATACCGACAACAGAAACAGGACCGCAGGGGATATAAGGCATATATTTGACAAATATGGCGGGAACCTTGGTACTACCGGCTGTGTTTCCTTCCTCTTTGACAGGAAGGGGCAGATCATCATAGA
>DUSJ01000262.1 GCA_012842645.1 Clostridiaceae bacterium
AAATATTTCGATGCCAGGTCGGCGATCTTGGCGTCTATTTCAACTGCGTCGGTTGTCACATTCGGTACATATTTCTTAAGCTGCTTGGGAAAAGTGCCCGTACCCAGGCCGAGCACCAGGACATCCAGCTTTTTTTCAGGAGACATGTCCTTTATGAAATATGGCGCCATCAGCGCGTATTCATAGTAGTATCCTGACAGGGAGCCATCCTTCTTGTATATGGACTGGACCCCGAACGCAACGTTGGTCGAAAGTATCACCGAGTCGTCCGTCTCCGAGACCTGGAGATAGTTGTACAGGGACTCCCCTTCATATATAATGTTTGTTTTCCAGAAAGCCAGCGAATCATTGATGGGGATCAGGAGAAAAACCAGTATGAGTACGGCCGTTATGGTATTCCTGAGCGCGTTCTTGCGGGAAAAGAGGAAATAAAGCGCGCACACAATATTGAGAAGCAGAGCGAACAGAAGGAAGGTCTTGCTCGTGCCGATATAGGGGATCGTAAAGAACGTGGGAACAAAGGTTCCTATAATGCTGCCTATGGTACCCATGGCGTATATCTGTCCTGCCACTCGGCCCTTGTTTTCAGTGTCTTCCACGCCCAGCTTGACCAGGTAAGGCGAGACCATGCCAAGGAGTGTCATGGGCAGGGAGAATATGACGAGGCATGATAAGGCCGAGCCCATCACCACTATATCGCTTCCGGGCATGACCAGCACCAGCAGGCCTGCTATGCCTGATATGAGGTATTTCCCGACAAACGGTATCAGCGCTATCCATACAGACGCAAGCCAGATATAGAAATAAAGGCGTCCGAGGCTTTTATGCTTGTCCGCGCTTCTGCCTCCCAAAACGTTGCCTATGCTCATGCATATCATGATTAGCCCGATTATGACTGTCCAGACTATTTGCGAAGAACTGAAATACGGTGCCAGGAGCCTTGAGCAGGAAAGCTCCACCGCCATTACCGTCATGCCGGAGAGGAAAGAGGTAATGTAAAGAATAAGGTTGCTCTTCTTCATTTCGACTTGTCTCCTTATATATTTGTAGTTGATGTGTTAAATATTTTATCATTATTGGACCATAAATGACAGTCTCTCGTGTATCGACGGCGACGATTCCATTTACTTGTTTTCCCGTTAAGCAAAAAATGGGTAAACAATGTCACCACATTTCAAGTAAATATTATGGTAAAATGTATAAAGTATTATTATTCAGGCATATCCTGCAGGGTGTTTCGGAGGAATCTATGAAAAGACTGTTTAAAGGCCTGGGAGCGTCGATAGGCTACATAGCGATATATCTCGTTGTTAGCTTTTTGATTTTACTCACAGGCGGTTTGGTTTATGCGATCCTTGAAAGAATACCGTACGCCCAAACCGGCAGTCCCGTATTGGATTACATATTGAACAACGAAGCGGACTTCCAGATGCTCTCGACATTCGTCGCCGGTTTGATAGCCCTTTTTATATACTGGCTGATAATAAAGATCAGGAAAAAAACCGTCAGGGAAACGCTCGACCTTAACCCGGTTCCCCTGCGAAGCCTGCTGCCTGTTATTCCCCTCGGGATATTTATCAACATATTGATCAGTCATCTGTTAGACCTGCTTCCTATACCTGAGGAAGCTCTGCAGGAGTATGCAGATGCGTCCGGCATCCTTGCCAGTTATACTTTTCCTGTATTCCTCGCGTCAGTGATCATGGCGCCTGTTATTGAAGAAGTACTGTTCAGAGGGCTTGTTTTCAACAGCCTGAAGAAAGGCATGCCGGTGGCGCTGGCGATCGTACTCCAGGCCTTGTTTTTCGGAGTGCTGCACGGCCAGATCCTGTGGATTTGCTATGCAACGGTTTTCGGGATCATATTCGGGATATTCAAAAACAGGTATGGCTCCCTTTACCCGACCATACTCCTCCATTTATCCGTTAACGGATGGAATTTTATATGGGTGTATATAGGAAAATTCATTACATATACTGAATATACAAGCCTGGTGATCTCAGCAGTCTCATTTGCAGCCGTTGTAATATTCAGCGTCATAATATTCAAATCCACGGCCCGAACGAAAGATCCCGTTTACGACGGGTACATCGGAAATGCGCTTCCTGTCG
>DUSJ01000263.1 GCA_012842645.1 Clostridiaceae bacterium
GTGGCTCGTGTCATCGGTCGTGCAGTATATAAAGGAAACCGGGGAATTCGAATTTTTGGACGAAATCGTGACCTATGCCGACGGCGGGGAAGGGACAGTCTATGAACATTTGAAGCGCATCCTTGACTTTTCAGCCCGTCAGGTGGGCAGAAACGGTATCTGCAAAGGCCTTCGGGCGGACTGGAATGACTGCCTGAACCTTGGCGGCGGCGAAAGCGCCATGGTAAGTTTCCTGCACTACTGGGCGCTCGGCGCGTTTGTCTCCCTTGCCGAATACATGAGAAGAAAGGATGACGCCGAAAAATACAGGCAGATCGCGGAAAAAGTAAAAGAGACCTGCGAAAAGGTCCTGTGGGACGGAGAATGGTATATCCGAGGGATAACCGCGGACAACAGAAAGATAGGAACTTCCGCCGATACCGAGGGCAAGGTGCACCTGGAGAGCAACGCCTGGGCGGTGCTTTCCGGAGTGGCCTCATATGACCGCGGGATAAAGGCCATGGACAGCGTGGAAAAGTACCTGTACACGGAATATGGCCTTATGCTCAACGCTCCCTGCTATACAAAGCCCGACGACGGCATCGGGTTTGTCACCAGGGTCTATCCCGGGCTTAAGGAAAACGGCGCGATTTTCAGCCATCCCAATCCATGGGCCTGGTGCGCCGAAGCGATTCTCGGCAGGGGCAGCAGGGCAATGAAATACTATAACGCGCTGTGCCCTGCCCTTCAGAACGACAAAATCGAGGTCCGCAAGGCAGAGCCTTATTCATACTGCCAGTTTATCGTCGGAAAGGATCATCCCGCTTTCGGCACCGCGCGCCATCCGTTCATGACCGGTTCCTCCGGCTGGGCCTATTATGCCGCAACCCAGTACATCCTTGGCATAAAGCCCGACTTTGACGGGATCAGGATAGACCCGTGCATCCCGGCAGACTGGAAAGAATTCACCGTGACCCGCAGGTGGAGGGGGAGCACTTACATCATCCATGTATATAATCCGAATCGTGTTGAAAAGGGTGTAAAAGAGATAAAAGCAGACGGTATCAGGGTTGACAGGCTGCCTGTGCTCCCCAGGGGCAGCACCTGCGTGGCAGAAGTAATCATGGGATGAAAGCTGGGTCATGACACAAAAGCCCTTCAGAAATGGTAAGCCCTACAGGCGCATGGATTGAAGGGCATTTTTGTGTTATTATATTTTTATAACCTTCTGGTGAGAGAAAGATCATGAAACGGGATAACAAAAGCCCTGGATCACTGAAATACGGTCTTACGCTGGCGACCCTGCTATGCTGGATATTGCCTATCATCGTTGTAACAACAACCGCAGCAGTTCTTTTTGATTCTTACTATAGGAAAAACATCGAGCACTCGACACAGATGAACTCGGAAAATGCCATGCGCCAGGTAGAACTCCGCATGCTTTCGGTCATAGAAGACTCGAAGGCCGTTTCCTATGACGGCGTTGTACGAGAGGCATATCGCAATGGCGGAAGGCTGGTATATTACTATGTAACCGAATATCTTAACCAGAAGTTCACCCGCAGTTCCCAATACCGCTGCGTTTTTATTTCCTCGGTCAATGAAAATGAATCCATCCATTCCTTTGCCTGCGCCCCGGGAATGCCGAAACTTGATCTTCTGCGCAACTATACAACAAATGTCCTTCCCGCGACAAAGGATCTTCTTAAGGATAAGGATACGGGGATCTATTTCATGACAGTCGATAATGAACTCTACCTGGTACGAAACCTGCTTGACAAGGATTTCGTTCCTTATGCGATTCTGGTCATGAACCTCGAAAAAAGCGAGGTATTCCAGTCCCTCTATAACATTCCCGATATCTTCATTTCCAATCTCAGCATAGACGGGGTACATATCCCGCTGAGCTCGGACGAAGGGGAAACCGGGTCTGAGGGCACGGAATTCGGCACAGTGGTCGACGGCCATGTGATAAAATTCTATGTCCAAAGGCCGCGGTTCAGCGTTTGGAACTCTGTGCCCATGCTGCGCTGGGCCATCTTCCTGATAGGGCTCCTGGTCCTGCCTCTGCTGATGCTGGTAATATTGCTATTTTACAAGAACATAAACCATCCTATGAAAGTATTGATCAATGCCAATGCCCGGGTGCAGTCTGGCGAGCGGGGATACCAGATAAAAGAAGATGCGCCGAATTTTGAGTTTAAGCAGCTGTATCATCATTTCAACTCCATGTCCACCGAGCTGAAAAACCAGTTTGACCAGATCTATCTTGAGCAGCAGGCTCTGCAGCAGGCGAAAATAAAGGCTCTGCAGTCCCAGATTAACCCCCATTTTCTCAATAATACCCTCGAAATAATTAACCTCGAGGCGCGCGTCGCTGAAAACGAAAGCGTATGCTCAATGATCGAGGCTCTCTCGACAATGCTCGACGCCGCCATAGGGCGTGATGACAGGTCAAGGATCCAGCTTTCCGAGGAACTTCGTTATGTCGACGCATACCTGTACATAACCAAAAAGAGACTGGGAGACCGGCTCACCATAAAACGAGATATTGATCCCGACATGTTATCCTTCCTGATTCCGCGCCTTATGCTTCAGCCCATCATAGAAAACGCCATTGAGCATGACCTGTCAAGAACGGGCGGCGAGCTTTCTCTTCGCGTTTATCGCACCGAAGACAATATGGGGGCTGCTTTCTGCTTTGAAATAGAACATGACGGAATTATAACGGACAAGGGCTGGGCCAAAATTCAGAAGTCTCTTGAACCGGACGTTTCTCTTGATCCTGAATCGTTCAAGGGTAACAGCGTGGGAATCCGTAACGTCAACCAGCGCTTGAGGCTGATGTATGGAGACAATTACAGTTTCGAGATACTGCAGCCCGTACGTGGAAGGATCCTGGCCAAAATTGTACTCAGAGGCGAAAATGGCCAAGCAGAGAACAAAATGCACAAGATTGAACAATTATAGGCAAGATTAAGCAAGTACGTCACTGTTCCCGGAGGGAGATTTGCAATACAATATAATTGCAAGGCGGAGGGAGATATGGTAAAAAAAATATTTGCTCTGTTTTTAAGTATAATAACCGTACTCTCACTGTGCTCATGCGAAAGCGCGAGCCCTGTATCGGAAGATACGGGGAAAGTGCCTGTAATACTGAATGTGATCACATCTTACGGCAGCGAGGACGGCAACCGCAGGAATTTTGAATACGCAGTCGCAGCCTATGAAAACTCTACCGGAAACAAGGTAAAGGATGGTTCCGATACATCCAACGAGGAATGGAAAGCAAAAGTACTGACGGATTTTGAGACCGGTTCCGAGCCGGATGTTCTGTTTTTCTTCACGAATGCCGACGCCGAACCGTTTATAAAGGCAGGAAAGGTTGCTTCACTGGACGAGATACGCACGGTATATCCGGAATACGCGACGAACATGAAAAGTTCGATGCTGCCCCTCGCATCTGACGGTAAATGCTATGCGATACCTGTCATGGGATACTGGGAAAACCTATTTGTCAACAAAGCGGTACTGAAAGCGTGCGGAATAAGCGTTCCGGGCAAGGATTATTCCTGGGACCAGTTCCTAAGCGATTGCGAAATAATTAAAAGCAAAGGGTATACACCGATTGCCTGCTCCCTTGCCGAGGTTTCACACTACTGGTTTGAATACGCTGTGCTGAACAACGGCAGTATCGATGACCATCTGAACATTCCGAAGCTTGACGAAAACGGGGACCTGGTGGAAGATGCCACAGCGGAAAAATGGATCGCCGCTCTTGAAGATATCAAGATGCTCTATGAGCTTGGATATTTTCCGGAAAATACCCTGACTGCAAGAGATGCTGAAACAGTGGCAATGTTCGGGGACGGCAAGGCGGCTTTTCTGCTGGACGGGTCATGGAAGGTCGGTTATTTCTCCGAATACTACGCTGACTGCCTTGACGATTTTACAGTCTGTTTTGTGCCTTCCAAGGGAAACCGGAAAACCACCGAAATCATCGCAGGCATATCCGCAGGCTATTTCATAACCCGCAAGGCATGGGACGATCCCTTGAAACGCGAAGCAGCGGTGGAGTTTGTCTCCCAGCTGACATCCAATGAAGTAATAAAGAAGTTTGTCACCACTGAAATCACGGCTCTGAAAGAGGAGATAGTCCCACAGGGGCTCAACTCCCTGCAGCAGTCGGCGGCAGAAATCCGAAACAGCACAACCGCCATCGTCGGCGCGGTACAGGACACAATAAGCAATGAGGCAAGAAGCAGCCTCTTTGCAAACATCCAGAATGTAGTTACCGGGAATATGTCTTCACACGACGCAGTGGAGATTGCAATGCGGCTGAACAAGTGAATAGATGGGGGCTAAATCAAAACAGGGGTGAGAGAATGTATCGGGTCGTTCTTATCGATGACGAGAGAATAATAGTGGAGAACCTGCGCAAGGTCGTAAAATGGGAAAAGTACAACTGTGAAGTTGTGGGCACAGCCTATGACGCAATAAGCGGCACTGCGATGATACGGGAACTTAAGCCCCACATAGTAATTACAGACATAAAAATGCCGGACCAGGACGGCCTTACAATGGTAGCCGGTCTAAAGAGCGAGTTCCCGGAAATGCAGATCGCAGTATTGACCGGATACCGGGATTTCGAGTACGCGAAAGAGGCAATCCGCCTTGGTATCACAAGATATCTGCTGAAGCCGTCCAAAATGGATGAAATATATGAAGCATTGAAAGTTATGACCGAAAAGCTGGATAAGCTTGAACCTGATGAGACCGAGGTGCTCTCCGACAAGCACGCAGGAAGCTTTATCGTAAACCAGGCCATAGCGTACATGAAGGAACATTATGCAGAAAAACTTACATTGCAGGACTTGGCCGACAGCTGCTATGTTTCCCAGTGGCACCTCTCAAAGCTCATAAACAAATATACCGGAAAAAGCTATTACGATCTTCTCAATTCTATCCGCATTGAAAAAGCCAAGGAACTGCTGAAGGACCCGAAGCTCAGAATAGGCGATATCGTCGAGATGGTGGGCTACTCCGACTGCGCCCATTTCGCCAGAATATTCAAAAAACTCAACGGCCTAAGCGCAAACGAGTACCGAAACAAGATGGCAGTGAATTTTATCGTATAGCTGGAACTTATTTTATAGATATATTCGATAAATAAAAATACACCTTTTCTTCCCAAGGATGAAACACTTTTAAAGAATCTCTGTTGTTATATAAATGTTCAACATAAGCGATATGCCTTGTTTTTCTATATAATTATTCTCTTAGTTTTATTTATATCAATCTATCCATTAGCGGTGATAATTCTGTATTGTCAATATTAAAACGTTAATTTATTTAAGTTATTATGATATGTTTTGTAGATAATGTATAATATTTTTCGCAAATTCATAGAAGTCCAATAAAAATGACATGGACGTAACCGTTTGGTAGAATTAAGTTGCTACACAAAAAACCAACCAAAGGAGGTTACGAACCATGTCAGA
>DUSJ01000264.1 GCA_012842645.1 Clostridiaceae bacterium
ACCGGACCAGATCGACACCGCCACCGGTACGATGCAGCCTGCGGCAAAGAGCACCACACCCATGATAAGCCCAAGATTCCTGTAATACAACTGGTTCGGGTTAAGGATGCTCTTACTGTTAAAGTCACTCTTCAGTTCATCGGCCCATGCATTGTAATACGCGTTGAGCCTTGCCTGATCCGTATTCCCTTTTCCGGTCGGGATCCTCGCAGGGCAAAAATATCCGTACTTTTCGCTGAATTCTTTCACGCAATCCAGCAAGTGCTTTTCAGAAGCGCTTGCATTACTCGTATCGGCATCCCCGGGTATTGTGAAACACAGAAAGTCTTTCCCTTCCTCGTTCCTTATATCAATATCGAGCATTCCTTTATACGCAAGATGGAACAGTCCGGCAATGAATGCCCTCGCTCCCGCTCTTCCCTTCACCAGGAACCCTGCTTCCGGCGGACTCAGCCCGGCGATATCTTTCAGTTCAAATATTTCTTTCTCCCTGTTCAGTTCTTTTCTTGTCCTGAAAATTGTCAGAACGCCGAGGTATGAAGCGAACAATGACACTGCTGCGAAAAATATCGTGGTCCTTTCTTTCATTCTCTCGTTCCAGGCCAGCCTTCCTACCTCTTTTGCCGCGTTCTCCCTTGCCTTAAGCAGGTCGGACTTATCGCTTTCCAGGTATTCCTTCTCTTCTTGGAGAAAAGTATCAAGATAGTCCGTTTCTTCTGCCACGGGAGCGTCAGGGACCAGGGATACCGGGAAAGCAATCCTGACTTCCACGTATTCACCCGGGACTGTGTTCGGAATGGTATAGCTTACATTTTTCATGTCGCTGACGTTTTTGCTTCCAACAAGGACACCATGCAGGTAAGGCTTTATATTATCATAGGTTGTAAACCCGGGAAGAGCAACATTAATATTGATGTTTGAAATATACCCGCCCCAGTTCCTGAAAACATGGTTCCTCCTGTATTCCGCAATATCGTTATACTTTTTTATCGCGTTCCTGACCCTGTACTGCACTATGAACGTAGCCTGCTGGTTAGTAAATGAACCATAGATTTTTATCCTGACCCGATCGCCTTCCTGCACTTCGCTGTATGTGCCTGAAAAGACATTCGCGTCCCATTGTCCTGCCGAAAGCCTTTCGCATTTAATGTACTCGGACTTTTTTATGGTATAGACATTCAGTATCTCTATTTCTTCATCTTCCTGCCTGTCGATCAGCAAAACAGCGTTATTGTTGTTCCCCATATGGCTGTATTTTACTTTTTCGGTGATATCGAGGGAACCGTCCTTCCTTATCTCCACATCAACATCGTATGAAGAGATTATATAGCCATACTGCACCATGGCCGAGACAGGCACGGCGGATAACAAAGATATGATAAAAAGAAGAACTGTTACAGTCAGTTTTGATATCCTTATCATCGGCAACCTCCCTTACGTTATGCCGGGCGGTTATGTCCGGCAGAAGGCGGGGGCGTTATCAGCAAACTCTTTATCTTGTCAAAAAAAGGCCTGTAATCGGCAAACAGCAGGAGCGGCGCGACTATCGCCGCCCTGTACCTGTAATAGGTATCTGCGACATTTTCAGAAATCAGCGCGTTTATAAGGCTGTATGACACTATGAACACAATGAGACCCAGAAGATAAGGATCCCACTTTATAAGGGCATACATTATCCCGAACACTGAGATGATCATGCAAATATACCACAGTATCATCTCGGCCCTGACTATTGTTATCGCCAGGGGATTTGCCGCAATGTCGGGGATAAACGGGACTTCTTCAAGGTGCGGTTTTGTCAGGAATGCGTTTATGGAATCCGGGATTTTTTTGGACATTATTGTCCTTAATATTGATTTCATTTCCTCGTCCAGGTTTTCATCACCGCTTGTGGACCTGTCCATGGTCAGCGCATGGTAATCCCTCATATTAAGCCTGACAGTCGTGAAACTCACAATGCAGCATGTGATCAGTATGGCTGCCAGGAATGCGAATATCGTGGTCCTCCTTGTTTTAATATAGCAGAACAGGAGGCAGAAGATCAGGCCGCCGCAGAAAGTATACAGCATGTATATTCTCAAAAGGGTGCTCAGCCAGAGAAATAGACATATTGTCAATATATAAAGGGATTGCCGAAATATGGGCCAATTCTTCTCCCTGATGATCCTGAGGGTCATATACCAGGTCAGGATGATCAGGAAAAAGATCATGGCCTCTTTCCTCGTATCGGTCGTCCATACTATCATGCTCGGTATGAATAAATATATAAGCCCGATAAGCCGTGATTTCTTCGCGCTGAAATTCAGGTTGTAAGCGATCTCTCCAAGATAATAGCCTGAAATTACCGTGAAAAAAGCATTAACGAAAGAAGCCGCGTACCTGTTAACACCAAAGATGGCATACTGGATACCGGTGAGTACCGTATACCATGTGTACTCGTACCGGACATTCCATAAGGGAGTCCCCGCATGCAGCTGGTTCGCCACATCTTTCGCTATCTGGTGGTATATAAGACCGTCGGTCCCCGAATACTCGGTCCCGTTCGAATAAATGACGAACACAAAAACAAACCTGCATACCAGGGCAAGCTCAGCAAAAAGTATAAACCAGGTTTTGCCCGGTTTGTCCTTTAATTTCAAAATGCCGACTATGGCTGTCAAAGCCATGAGCACCAGCATCCACAAAACATTTTCAACCATTGGTCAATGCCTCTTGTTCAAATACTGCATCAGTGGTGGAACAGTCTCAATCCTGTGAAACACATCACCATGCCGTATGTATTGCACGCCTTTATCACATCGTCATCCCTGACCGAACCGCCCGGCTGGGCCACATATTTTACATTGCTCATCGCGGCCCTGTCTATACAGTCCTTGAACGGGAAAAAGGCATCCGACGAAAGGGCAACTCCCTTGAAAGTACTGATCCATTCCGCTTTCTCTTCCGGCGTCAGTTTCTCCGGAACAGTTTCAAAGAGATCTCTCCATTCCACAAATTCAGCTTCGGTTATGTCATCTCTGAGGTACAAGTCTATAGCGTTATCCTTGACAGGGTTTTTCAACCCCTCCTTAAACTTCAGCGTCAGGACTTTCGGATGCTGGCGAAGCATCCAGTTGTCTGCCTTTGACGCGGCAAGCCTGGTGCAATGGATACGGGACTGCTGACCTGCGCCGCAGCCTATTACCTGCCCGTCATAAGCAAAGCATACCGAGTTGGACTGGGTATATTTAAGGGTTATGGTGGCAATAAGCAGATCCCTCAGCCCTTCCCCGGTTATTTCCCTGTTCTCGGTAACAATATTGCTGAAAAGATCTTTATTAATAACCGCATTGTTCCTCAGCTGCTCGAGGGTGATCCCGAAAATGTCGCGGCTCTCCGTCTCTTCAGGAGTGTAACCGGGATCTATCTTCATTATTACATAAGCGCCTTTTTTCTTTGATTTCAGGATCGATAACGCCTCATCCTCGTAGGCAGGCGCGATGATTCCGTCGGAAACCTCGTGGGCAAGGATTTTTGCGGTATCGGGATCCACTTTGTCGCTGACAGCTATAAAATCGCCGAAGGAAGAAACCCTGTCAGCTCCTCTTGCCCTCGCATAAGCCGTCGCCAGCGGCGAGATATCCTGTCCTTCAAGGTGGTAAGCTTTTTTCAGGGTATCGTTCAATGGTACCGCGACAGCCGCTCCCGCAGGACTCACGTGCTTAAACGACGTGGCGGCAGGCAGTCCTGTCGCTTCCTTAAGTTCTTTCACCAACTGCCATCCGTTGAGGGCGTCTGCAAAGTTTATGAAGCTGGGGGTTCCGTTCAGGACCTCAAGGGGCAGTTCGCTCCCGTTCTTCATGTATATCCTCGCGGGTTTCTGATGCGGATTGCAGCCATACTTGATAGACAGTTCACGCATTGCTATCCTTCCTCCTGGCTAGTTGCCGTAACGGTTCCTTATTTTTATTTCGACTTTTCCCGTATATATATCGATGGTTTTGACCAACAGGGAAATCCTGTTGTCAGGATCCAGCAGATCCCAGTAAAAATCAAGGGTTTCATCAATGCTGTCCGGAATCGGCACTATATAAGGCTCGCCTGAAAATGAAGGCAGGATATTCCCGTCGCCGTCATAGGTATGGATGCAGTGTCCGAACCCCGGAACAGGCTTTTCAAAATAAAAGAAGTTTCGTATGCATGTATCGGGTCTGCCGTTCAAGGTTTTCAGAATGGAAAGGCAATAAACGTTCTTGCCACCGGGCTCGGTAATGCCGGTGATTCTTGGGGTATAATTGGGCCCGTCAGGCTCAAAGGTGCGGGTCATCAATGCTTCCTCAAAACTTTTTCCTGATTTGAGGAAATCAATAACCGTGTCGGTCTGGTCCCCGTTGGATATTACATGATACCCGCCTGTGCTTTTAAGCGGATAATAAATGATAAGCGAAGGATCGACGAGTTTGCTTTCATCGTACGCCTTCGTCCTTACAGACCCGTTTTCCTCGACGAATATCCTGTTCCGGCTGTTTTCGCTTCTTCCCATGATCCAGTATACCTGGACGAGTTTTTTGCCGTCTTCGGTGGCTCCAAGAACGATGCCCCTTCCCGGGTACCTGTTCTTCCTGAGTTTACAGGCATTTTCATCCGCGATCAGCTTCAGCATTTGCTCTTCCTTTCCTG
>DUSJ01000265.1 GCA_012842645.1 Clostridiaceae bacterium
AAGTTCGTTTGTGAACTTCTCAGAGGAAGTATAGAGCACCTTGGCGTTGCTGTTCTGTTCTATCACGTAATGGCCGATGGCATGCATCAGGTGGGTTTTGCCAAGCCCCACTCCTCCATAGATAAAAAGAGGATTATAGGCTGTCGCAGGAGCCTCTGCCACGGCAAGGGCTGCCGCATGGGCCAGCTGGTTCCCGCTTCCCTTGACAAACGTGCTGAATGTATATTTAGGATTGAGTATCGAAAGACATGAATTGGAAGAATTTTCTTCCGGAGCAGGTTCCCTGCCGGCAGGCTTTTCGCCCGACCTTACAATCAGTTCTATGTCAAGATTTTTATGGGTAACATGTCTTATGGCATTCTGCAATAAATCCTTGTACCTTGACCTGATTATGCCGAGGTTGAATTCGGAAGGCACTTCAAGAACAATGGTACTGCTGTTTATGGAAACAGGAACAATGGTTTCAATCCAGGTAGAAAAGCTGACGCTTGTCAGCTCTTCTTCAAGAAGTTTCAAAACCGCTGCCCATGTTTCATTTATCTCAGATGCCATTAAAAATTCCCCCACCTTAGATTTCCTGACCGTATAAATAAATATATCAAACTTCAAAGTCTGATTCAACAGTGACTGTCTTCCTGACGGTCTGTGTTTTTATTGGGGGAAGCAGGGAATTTGGCTTACAATTCATAATATTAATGTAAAAATAAAGCATCGGTCTGTCGGTTTTCCTTGACTATAAGGCGTATTAGGTTATATAATATTGAACGGTGTCCATATAAACTGTTATCCGTAAAAGCAAAAATATAACAGGATTTATGATAATTTAACAACTGAATGGAGGTGGCCGGTTTATGCTTCGTACCTATCAGCCGAAAAAAAGACAGCGCAAAAAGGAACACGGCTTCAGAAAAAGAATGAGGACTGCCAACGGCAGAAAAGTATTAAGAAGAAGAAGATTGAAAGGCAGAAAGAAATTAACTGCATAAAGACCATTTATTGGTCTTTTATTCTATATGTATATGTATAAACAACAATATATATTAAAAAAAATTATTAATATGGACAACAAGGGGAAGAATCATTAAGTAAAACAAAGCAGGGTCATGGTTTTGGAATGGACAAACTGCCTGTTTTAAAAAAGAACAGAGAATTCCAGAGGATATACAACAAGGGAAAATTCGCAGCTTCAGCCTTACTTGTGGTGTATGTCCTGCCGAACGGGCTTCCTGTGACAAGGCTTGGTATCACGGCCAGCAGGAAAGTGGGAAAAGCGGTAAAAAGGAACAGGATGAGAAGACTTATAAGGGAAAATGCCAGGATCCTGTATAACCGTTTGGAAAAAGGTTTTGATGTGGTAATTGTCGCGAGGAAAACAGAGAAAATCGTGAATCTTGATATTGTCGGCAGGGAACTGAGATATTTGCTGCGAAAGCTGGAATTATTGAAAGACAAGGATAACAGGGAAAACGATGTTTAAGAAATTGATCATAGGGTTGATAAAGCTCTACAGAAAATATTTGTCTCCGCTCAAAGGCAGGCCCACATGCAGATTCTATCCTACCTGCTCGCAATACGCATTGGATGCCGTAACTAAGTATGGTGCCTTAAAAGGCACTTATTTAGCTATATTAAGGATATTGAAATGCCATCCCTTCCACCCCGGAGGGTATGATCCTGTAAAGTAACTGTCGGAGGATAATTGTATGGGAGGAATTCTTAGCGCAATTGGTCTCTTGTTCGGGAAACTGATGTATTTCATATATAATACAATTGGTTTTCACAATTATGCGCTTTCACTCGTTTTTTTCACTATCGTATATAAGCTGATCCTGCTGCCCCTGTCCATCAAGCAGACAAAATCCATGCAGCGCATGCAGGAGCTGCAGCCTGAGCTCCAGAGGATCCAGGAGAGATATAAGCATGACAGGGAAAAACTGCAGGAAGAACAAATGAAGTTTTACCAGGAAAAAGGCATAAGTCCTACATCAGGTTGCCTTCCTCTCCTTATACAGATGCCTATTATCATAGCTCTCTTCTATGTTATCAGGATGCCCATGTCTTATATGCTGGACACGCCGGCGAGGGCGGTCAGCTACATGGCTTTGGTATCGATAAGAGACGGAGATCTTCAGAATATTAAGACTGACATGGAAATAAAGGATCCTGCAAAAGATAATCTTGATGACAAGTATCTTCAGGATTTCTTCCAGGAACTCACCAAAAGGGACGGATACGTGGAGATCAAGCTCCTGGACATAGTGGACAGGAAGCCTGAACTTGTGAACAACAACCCTTACCTTGACGATAGCTTCAAAAGGATGTTGAACGAGTTCGATCTGAAGCTGTTCAACTTCTTCAATCTCGGCGTGAAGCCCGAGATAAATCCCGGGAAGATCGCAGGAGATCCAAGGACTTACATCCCGCCGCTTATTATACTTATAATATCCGTGGCTACATCATTCCTGATGATGGCACAGATTTCCGTGCCCAACCAGGAAAAAGGAAAAGACGGCAAACAGGCCAATGCAGGCTGCGCGGGCAAAGGAATGCTTTGGATGAACCCAATCATGTCCCTGATGTTTGGATTGAGCACTCCAAGCGGGTTGTCTTTTTACTGGACTTTGAACAATATACTGTCCTTTGTCCAGACCAAGGTGATGAATACGTTTACCAAAAAGACCGATGATACCAAAAAGGAGGGGAAAAAGGTTGCAAAGGTCAATAATAAAAGAGGCTAAGACTGTTGACGAAGCTATACGGCTTGCGTGCGAGGAACTTGAAACTGACATCGACAATGTTGACGTTGAAATCATAAACGAAGGAAACAAAGGCCTGCTCGGATTTATTGGAAATAAGAACGCTGTGGTGAAAGTAACAATAAAACCGGGAATAGACGATATCATCGTGGATTTTCTTCGTCCGATCTTCGAGAAAATGGAGATAACCGCCAATCTTGATATCATCCACGAGGAAGACTGTATTACGGTGCGCCTTACAGGTGACGACGTAGGTATCGTGATAGGAAGAAGGGGCGAAACCCTCGATTCCCTCCAATACCTGCTCAGTCTTGTTGTAAACCGCAAGACGGACGGTTATACCCGTGTCATTCTGGATGTGGCCGATTACAGGCAAAAAAGAGAGAAAACACTTGTCAGGCTTGCCAACAGGGTAGCCGAAAAGGTTGTCAGGTATCGCAGGAATGTTACCCTGGAGCCCATGAATCCTTATGAGAGAAGGATAATCCATTCGACCTTGCAGAACCATAAGTACGTGGATACCCAGAGCATCGGTGAGGAACCGAACCGCAAGGTCGTAGTCCGTTACAAGCAGGGCAACGGAAAGTATCATTAATAATCCGGGGAAGAATAATTGTCAAGGGGACGGTTCTTCCGACAACTTGTTGTCAGGGGGGGACGGTTCCCTTGACAATATTGTTTAAAGCAGGTTCTGTCTGTCATATGCGTTGCGGACTGTATTCATTACGGATCGCCATTTTGTGAAATACAGATTTGTGCTGTCCGTGCTCCGCTTAAACCGCGTGCAGACACGCCGCATAAAATTAAGTTTATTAAGGGATAGCCTATGATCAACGATACGATAGCGGCAATTTCCACGGCTGTAGGCAGTTCCGGGATAAGCGTCATAAGACTGAGCGGACCCCAGGCCTTCGAAATTGCCGACAGGATTTTCCGTGGGAAAACCCCGGTCAGGGATCAGAAATCCCATACAATCCAATACGGCAGGATCATATCCCCTGAAACAGGCGAGACGATCGACGAGGTCCTTCTGACCAAGATGGAAAGCCCCAGGACCTATACCCGTGAGGATGTTGTGGAAATCAACAGCCATGGCGGCTATACCATCGCAAGGACCCTTTTGAACATGCTGTACGAAAATGGCGCCAGGCCTGCCGAACCGGGAGAGTTCACCAGGAGGGCGTTCATGAACGGCAGGATCGATCTGTCCCAGGCTGAAGCGGTAATGGATATTATACAGGCCAGGACCGATAGGGTATCCAGGGTCGCGGTGAAGCAGCTGGAAGGATCTATCTCAAGAAAGCTTGAAGATATCAGGGAAAGGCTTATCGAACTGCTTTCCGGGATAGAGGTCAACCTGGACTATCCCGAGTATGATGCCGAAGAAGTGACTTTGGCGCAGGCCGGAGAAACAACAAAAAAGATTATCGGTATCCTTGATGAGCTCATAAAGTCATTCAGTTTCGGAAAGCTCTTAAGGGAGGGCATGGAGGCAGTTATAGCCGGAAAGCCCAACGTTGGCAAGTCATCCCTTATGAACAGGCTTGCAAGAAAAAACAGGTCCATTGTTACTGACATTCCGGGAACTACGCGGGATATTATAGAAGAATACATTAATATAAAAGGCATCCCGGTTAAGCTGGTAGATACGGCAGGAGTAAGGAAAACCGCCGACAGGATCGAGCAGCTCGGAGTCGAGAGAAGCGTCCAGGCAATTGCCGGGGCCGACCTGGCTATTGTCCTGGTCGAGGCGGGCACGCTGATAACCGATGAAGACGAGGCTATCCTGAAAAAAGTCCGGGAAGAAGGAAAGCCTTATATTTTGTGTATAAATAAAACCGATCTGATAATGGACGGAAGCAGGCTGGAAAAGCTGAAAAAGGACATGCCCGATGCCGTGTTCATGTCCATTGCGGAAGATACCGGCATCGATGAACTTGAAGAACGCATATTCAGGTTTGCCGCCGAAAACATACATGACATGGACAACCAGGTCCTTGTAACAAACGCAAGGCATGAGAGCCAGCTGAAAAAGGCAAAGGCTTATCTTGAATCTGTTTATGCTGCATGCCAGTCGGGCATGACGCTGGACATGGTGGCCCTGGACCTTAAGGCGGCCCTGGAGGAGCTGGGTAAAATAACCGGGCATCATGCCGACGAAGATGTGATAAACGCGATATTTTCACGTTTCTGTATTGGTAAATGAAGTGGGATGTGAGAGTTTATAGCAGCCTGCCCTTATGTGCTGCAAAGCAGCACTTAGGGCGGGGCTATATAGAAGCGGAAAGCGAGATGACTGAAGTGGGAAGGAGCGCAGCGGCCGAAGAATCCTAAAGAGATTCTTCGCTTCTCTCAGAATGAAATATAGGGCATATATAAAGAGATGGATATAAAGGTGAAATTTAATGAGCGACTTTATAGGCGGCGAATATGATGTGATAGTGGTAGGCGCAGGCCATGCGGGGTGCGAGGCGGCCCTTGCATGCGCCCGTCTGGGGCATAAAACTGCCATTTTCACCCTGAACCTGGACAGCGTG
>DUSJ01000266.1 GCA_012842645.1 Clostridiaceae bacterium
AAATCTGATATATAATATTACTCATAAGAGACTCCTCCTTGGTATTTTGTTTGTTTTTCGTTGATCAATATTTTACCAAAAAAGAGGGGTCTCTTGTTTTTTTAACCTAAAACAATTTTACACTAAGGACAAGGAGATGACCCGGATGACCGGGTGCTGCGGATCCATATATCACTTTAAATACTTTCTCATCACATATCCATGCTCAGTTTCCAAAGTTACCTGGAAACCATGCTTTCCGTACATTTCATAATGACCGCCAAAATCAGTTCCTTTGTAAGGATATGCTTCTATAAAATCAAATCCTTCCCTCTCTGCATCCAGGCATACACGTTCCATTAATAACGTTGCAATTCCTTTTCTTTTCATTTCCGGCGCAATAACAAAGCAAAAAATGGATTTCACCTTCAATCCGGTATTTATATCATCCAATGGTACATAATGCATGAACCGTTGCCAGCTTTCACATCTTAAGCATTCTGATTTGATATTGGCATTACACCAACCGACAGCCTTATTCCCTGCATAAGCAAGATAACCCTGGATATTGCCGCCTTTAACATAAAGATAAGCATATTCCCGTCTTTTCTCTGCCGTAGAGAAGTCCTGGGATTCAAAGGCATCATTGCACCAACATACGCAATAGCATTTATGTTCATCAATATTGTCGTCATGCGGCGTAGTGTCAAAAAAGCGCACATAGTCCTCTGCAAGGTCCGGTGTCAACTTCCGTATTTCACTATCCATAACCTTTATTAACCTCCAAATTTTTTAAGTCAATGTTACTTACGGAAAATTATAGCAGCTGAAAAAACTATAAGCAATAATCCACAAGGTAAAGCAAAAGCAAACTTTTCGGAGAAAATTGTTCAATACAGTCTATTTTTCTATGTCATATTTCCTGCCTGACTATATAATGAATAGAGACAAACTATATTTCCGGGATGATTGCATGTTGGAAAAAATGGGTGAATTCTTTGACAAACGACTTAACATTTATGATGACCACCAGTTGAATTATATAGATTCGGCTCGTGAATTTTATAAATTCACAGCTGAATGCCTTCCGTCGGATCCGGGATGCAGGGTTCTCGATCTTGGATGCGGAACCGGCCTTGAGTTGGAATGGTATTTTAAGATAAATCCGAAAGCGAAGGTCACCGGAATAGATCTTGCCCCGGGTATGCTAAACCGGGTAAGAGAAAAATTCAGTGACAAGGATATAACTCTTATTTTGGGTTCATACTTTGATATTCCTTTCGGCAACGGGCAATATGATGCCGCTGTTTCGGTAGAATCACTGCATCATTATACGTTTGAAGAGAAAAGAGCGCTTTACAAAAAGCTCAGGGATTCATTAAAACCCTGCGGATACTTTATCCTGACAGATTACTTCTCATCCTCCGACGAAGAAGAAACATTTCACATGAATGAACTCCTTCGATTAAAGAAGGAACAGGGAATTGAGGATGACACTTTTTATCACTATGATATCCCGCTTACGGTGGAACATGAAACCCAGTGCCTTAAAGAAGCTGGTTTCTCTACCGTTGAAATAATGAGCCGCTGGGGCGCGACATGTACAGTTAAAGCTGTACGATAAGTTAAGATTAATCAGGTATAATAACCAGGAAAACGCCGGCGGCAGGCATTATGCCTGCCGTCGAATGTAGTATTATTACAAAATGATATCACCGCCGGAAATAATCCGGGTATATTGAAACAATTCCGCCTCGATCACCCCGGTGTTTGCCGGCACTGGTTCCTGTATAGCGATAGCTTTAAGCTTCAAACCTAAAATTCCTGTCGGCTGATCCGGACGAATTAAAAATCCCATGCTGCTGCCTTTATTCAAAGGCTGGGCATCTAAAAATGCCCTGGAGTAAAACTGCAACGATATATCCTCCTCACATTCGTACTCAATAACGGGATAGTACATACCCCTTGGACATACTTCCCGGAACTTATTTTCAAAATCTGATCTGACCCTGGCAATCTCCTCAGCAGTCAATTGCTCCTTAAGTTTGGGATGGGTAAATATTTTATTCATTTCTTCCCAAATATCCGATAAATATACTCTGTTGATCCGTACCCAGTGTTCCTCTCCTGTATCTTTATCATGAAAAACTATTTTATCCTTATAATTATCTCCAACAATCAATGTAATTGGTTTTTCCACCTGATGCACTTCACTGTGCGGGCCCAGAATAAAACGCAGCTCCTGGTCACGGCTGCAGGCTGAAATGGAATCAAAGTCTCCCGATACTTTCAAGGTTGTAAGGAACAACATATCAATGCTGAAATCTTCGATTCCTGAAGGCTGCCATCCATTATCAAGGAATTTTGCTATTGTAAGTATGCTTTCCGGGTCTTTCGCATCCAGCCGTCGGCGTTCCGTTCTGTATACCACAAACTCGTTTTCGCCAATGAATACTTTCAGTACCGACGGGAAAGGATCCCTGGCATCTAAAAACCTGTCATTTCTCAACAATGCCCTGTTGTTTTCAGGCTTGCCCGACGAAGCATTCAATTCCTGCCACTCCGCTTCGATGGCTTTTTCATGAAAGCATTCGTCATATTGCAGGATCAATAATCGTATCTCCCCGCCATGGTGCGCCAACCCCATGACGTTGGAGACAACGCCGTCCAAAACGGCACTTCTCCCTATCACCTTTATATCATTGATACCGGCTAATATACTGCGAACACCTGATATATTCATGCATATTGCTCCTTATAAGCATAACAGACTCTATTATACCTTAAAAAATAAATAATCAAAGCACTTTTTTATACATCATGCTTTTTCTCTCCAAAAGTCCTTCCGCGACCATGTCCCGCCTAATGGTGCAGAAATCGTCATAGTAATCGGCTATTATAATATTTACTTCACGCTCAGTGTATTCTCTTCCTTCTTCAAATGATTTCGCGATTTCTTCAAGAACGATGCGTTTCTTTTTTCTCTGCCTGGGAATGCTCTTAAGCTTACCATACTGGAAAAATGAATCAATGACTTTCTGACGGTATTGCTCATCGCGTTCCGCCTGAGCGTCAATATCCTCCGATTTCTCCTTCAGTATATTTAATATCGGCATCCTGAAGATGTCTTTATTGATTGAGTAAATTGTATAATATTGTTCCTTGCGGGACCTTACCGCCCCGGCCGCTTCAAGTTTTTTCAGGTGGAACGAAATAGTCGGAGCCGAAAGGTTTAACCTTTCGGCCA
>DUSJ01000267.1 GCA_012842645.1 Clostridiaceae bacterium
ACGAACCACGCGGTGCAGTCGATGTGGAAAAACTACAATCCGCGTATCATCCGCAGGAGGACCTGCTATCTCAAGCTGTTTGACCTTTTCGCGGAAGAAAACAAAGATTGATAACCGGCATCATTAACATACAGCCGTGCAGGTAAACAGAAACAGAGACGATAAGGGAGGTAAAAGATATGGATAACATGCTTGTTTATATCTGGCTTGGCCTGATGATCGTACTTATTGGCATCGAAGCCGCTACCGTCAGCCTGACGACAATATGGCTTGCAGGCGGATCGCTTGCTGCCCTTATCCTTGCGCTGTTCGATCTGCCTCTTTGGCTGCAGATAACGGCATTCCTTGTTGTATCAATAATCATGATAGTTTTTACCAGGCCTGTTGCCGTAAAATACCTTAAAGTAGGTACCCAAAAAACGAATACTGATGCCCTTATTGGCACCACTGGCATTGTCATCATGGATATTTCCGGGCATAAGGCCGGCCAGGTGAAGGTAAAAGGCCAGGTATGGACAGCAATAAGCAAATCGGGCGAATACATACCCGCAGGAACAGAAGCGGAGGTTTTGGCTGTCGAGGGAGTAAAGCTTGTTGTAAAAGCTTTGGATAAAGCATAAAAAAGGGAGGAATGATCCATGGGTTATGTTATTGCAGGAATAGTATTGTTTTTCATAATTGTTGCCATCAGCTGCATCAAGATAGTTCCCCAGGCGCAGGCATTTGTGGTTGAAAGGCTTGGGGCATACAAGGAAACGTGGCATGTCGGGCTTCACTTTAAGGCTCCGTTGATTGACAAGATAGCAAACAGGGTATCATTAAAGGAGCGGGTTCTTGACTTTCCACCCCAGCCAGTCATAACCAAGGACAACGTTACCATGCAGATCGACACGGCTGTTTATTATACTATCACTGATCCCAAGCTATACACATACGGAGTGGATCGTCCTATTATGGCTATCGAGCTTCTGACTACGACTACCCTGCGTAATATTATAGGCGACCTGGAACTGGATGAGACCCTGACTTCCCGTGACATTATCAATAACAAGATGAGGATCATAATTGATGAAGCCACTGATCCTTGGGGTATAAAGATAAATCGTGTCGAAGTTAAGAACATTATTCCTCCGGCCGATATCCAGAATGCCATGGAAAAGCAGATGCGCGCCGAGCGCGAAAGACGCGAAGCCATACTCAGAGCGGAAGGCGAGAAAAAGGCAAGCATCCTGGTGGCCGAAGGAAAGAAAGAGGCTATGATCCTGGAAGCCGAAGCCGAGAAGACCGCAGCCATACTGAGAGCGGAAGCCAAAAAGGAAGCCATGGTACGGGAAGCTGAAGGCCAGGCTGAAGCGATCATGAAAGTCCAGCAAGCCACTGCCCTGGGACTTAAAATGATAAAGGACCAGGAACTTTCAAAGGAAGTTATATCCATCCGAGGTCTCGAAGCCCTGGAAAAGGTTGCCGACGGCAAGGCCACAAAGATTATAATTCCGTCCGAGATCCAGAGCTTAGCTTCACTGGTGACTTCAATCAAGGAATTGTCAAACGATTAAGCTGGCTGTCAGCCTAAGGATCATTATGGGCTGTCTCATGTGTTATGAGACAGCTCATTAAATATCCATGGTGAGTTGTTTATAAGGACGAGTTTGACTCATTACGTGGAAATTTATTTGCTCCCGTTTTTTTGAATTCAGCAAGGAGAAGATCGACCATTCTGCCGTAACTTCTTACCCCATCGGTTTCTCCGTTGAGTTTCAGGTACGTATCGTTCATTTTATCGGCCACTTTCCTTGTCACGCCCTGGAATTGGTTCCAGTAAGCCCTTGCGGCTTCAAGATCCCTGCGGTAACCTGGGCCATAGTTTTCAGCGACGGCATAAAACCTGTCCGGACTGGCGGAATAAAGGGCATTCATTGAATACTGCAGCGCCATGACGCTTCCCGAGTACCTGAAATCAATGTCAGGATGAGCCATGCATGCTATATATGAAATGTAGTTGGCTTCATCTTCACGGGCAAAGCCCCGCTGGTGCGCCATCTCATGGAGTGTTGTAGAAGCGATCTCCATCATAGGTATATCGACGTCGATATTGGCCTCGCCGGTCAGGCATGAATATATACCAATAATATTGGTGTGGGACATCAGCCTGGATAAGAGCACAGGTTTTGGCGGACCATATTTTCCTCCCAAAAAGGGATACTTTTCACCGAT
>DUSJ01000268.1 GCA_012842645.1 Clostridiaceae bacterium
CAATCTTCCTGGTACCTTCGGCAAACCTGTCCATCTCAAATACGCCCATAGGTCCGTTCCAAACAACCGTCTTAGCGTCTTTGATCGCATCCGAGAAGAGTTTTACGGTTTCAGGCCCGATATCGAGACCCATCCAGCCCTCAGGAATCGAATCGGATTTAACGACCTTATACTCCGTATCGGGTTTGAACTCCTTACCTACTACATTGTCAACGGGCAGGAGCAGCTTGACGCCTTTTTCATTTGCCTTTGCAAGCAGGCTGTTCGCAAGATCCAGCTTATCGGTCTCGCAGATGGAATTTCCGACTTCATGGCCCTGGGCCTTGATAAACGTATAAGCCATGCCGCCGCCGATAATAAGGGTGTCTACCTTGTCGAGCAGGTTCTCGATAACGCTGATCTTGTCGGAAACCTTGGCGCCGCCAAGAATAGCCACGAACGGTCTTTCAGGGTTCTCAAGAGCCTTGCCCATGATGTCAAGCTCTTTCTTGATCAGGAAACCGCAGCATGACGGCAGGTAATCGGCAAGGCCCGCAGTGGAAGCATGGGCCCTGTGGGCTGTTCCGAAAGCGTCATTTACATATATGTCAGCAAGCGATGCAAGCTCTTTGGCAAACGCAGGATCATTCTTCTCCTCTTCCTTGTGGAAGCGGACATTTTCAAGCATGAGGATTTCGCCTTCCTTGAGGTTGGCTGCCTTGGTCTTGGCATCTTCGCCTATAACGTCGGAGGCCAGGATGACTTCTTTACCCAGAAGCTCGCTCAGGCGCTTAGCCGCGGGCTTCATGCTGTACTTGGGCTCGGGTCCGTTCTTGGGCCTTCCAAGGTGAGAAACGAGTATAAGTTTTCCGCCGTTTTCGATTATATGGCGGATGGTGGGAAGAGCCGCGCGGATCCTTTTATCGTCCGTTATGTTTCCTTCTCCGTCCAGCGGAACATTGAAATCAACACGGGCGATCACTCTTTTGCCCTTTACATCCATATCCGAAACAGTCATCTTATTCATCATGCTCATATACAGACTCATCTCCTTTGCAATATTCGCTTATATGCGTATTTTACCTTTTTATAGCATAACTTTCAACAAAAGAATGAATAATTGTAACATACCGGTATCGGATACCAATACAGTAAACAAGCGGCCAGACAAGGCCGCTTATTTAACACTCATGGTCTGCTGAACCATCCAAACGCGGATTATTTATTGTCGACAGATGCCATGTACTGGATGAGGTCGATCAGCTTGTTGGAGTAACCCCACTCATTGTCGTACCATGCAACCAGCTTGACGAAGTTCGGGTTAAGCGAGATACCAGCCTTGGCATCGAAAATACATGTGCGAGGATCTGTGATGAAGTCGGAAGAAACAACATCGTCTTCGGTATATCCGAGGATACCTTTGAGTTCGTTTTCGGAAGCTTCCTTGATAGCTGCGCAGATTTCCTCGTAGGTAGCTGCCTTCTCAAGGCGGCAGGTAAGGTCAACAACTGAAACGTCAAGGGTGGGAACCCTGAATGCCATACCGGTCAGCTTGCCGTTCAGGGAAGGAATAACCTTGCCGACAGCCTTAGCAGCGCCGGTGGATGAAGGAATGATGTTGCCTGCGGCAGCGCGTCCGCCTCTCCAGTCCTTCTTGGAAGGGCCGTCAACGGTCTTCTGTGTGGCTGTTGTAGCGTGAACCGTTGTCATAAGACCTTCGATTATGCCAAACTTGTCATGGACAACCTTTGCGAGAGGAGCAAGACAGTTGGTGGTGCAGGAAGCGTTGGATACGACTTTCATATCCGGTGTGTATGTGTTATTGTTGACACCCATTACGAACATGGGAGCGTCTGATGAAGGAGCGGAAATAACAACTTTCTTCGCTCCGCCCTGGAAGTGGGCGCTTGCCTTTTCAGTAGTTGTGAACAATCCGGTGGATTCGATTACATATTCGGCGCCGCATTCGGACCACGGAATCTCTTCAGGCTTCATGCATGCATATACATAGCTTTCTTTACCGTTAACTACGAGTTTGCCATCCCTGGACTCTATGGTTCCGTCAAACTTGCCGTGAACAGAATCATACTTAAGCATATACTTCATGTACTCAAGATCAATGAAAGGATCATTGATTCCTACTACTTGTACATTCGGA
>DUSJ01000269.1 GCA_012842645.1 Clostridiaceae bacterium
CTGCCATGGTTTCGGCCACAAGGCGGGCTTCCATTTCCTGTTTCATGGCGAGGTAATCTATATCGTTTTCGTTTTCGGGACTGTCAATGAAGACTGCCGACACGTCCCTGCCGAACAGCCTGAGTACGGCTTCTTCCATGCATTTTCCAACTCCCGCCGCATTCAGGATTGCGGAGGACTGGTTTTTCAACTCTATCCTGAGATACCTGCCCGAAAGATCGAATTCGGCCTCTTCAAGGAAGTTATAAAAGTGTGGCTTTTCCGACTTTACGCAGCTTAGGACAAGATCTTTCTGCCACTTCTCAAAGTGGCCGTTAAGAGTGGTTTTGAACCCGGGATTTATTTTAACGCTGGTTTTCAGATGGTTGGATATGGCTTTTTCAAGCCCTTTAAGCTGCGCCGGTTCGACACAGCCGCAGCACTCGATGGACATCTCGATTTTCCTGTCTGTCTTATGGTAGCAGAGACCGGTTATACAAGCGCCGGCAAATGCTTCTCTAAGCTTTTCGTTTTCCAGAGCGCCTTTGAACGCCTCACAAAGCATGGACTTCCTGAGAACGTCTTTATCCATAGTGTACCTCTTTCTTTTGTATGCTGGACGGATGCAGATCTCTATTGTTTTATTCTACCATAGCGGGAGACGGGAGAACAGGGATACTGATAAATTATATGAAATGATGCCTGATCAGTTTTGACGCATAGTCAAAAAGGGAAAATCCTTCTCCAGAATTTTCCCATGATCCTCTTTACGTTTACCGGTCCGAAGGTCCTGCTGTCCCTGCTTTTGCCGGGAAGCCTGTTATCGCCGAGAACGTACACGCAGTCCCCGGGAACTGTCATGTCCGCATAAGGAGAACCGTCTGCATAAGTCTCGTCCGCGCTGATATAATCCTCGGGAAGCTCTGTCCCGTCCACGAATACCTTACCGTCACGTATTTCCACATGCTGGTTCCCGACGGCTATAACCCTTTTAACGGCATACTTCTTTTTGCCTTCCAGGAGCTCGGGGATCTTCAGTACCACTATATCTCCCTGCCTGATTTCCCCGAATCTCGGCGTAATGCGCTCTGCAATAATCACATCTCCGTGTTTCAGGGTCGGAAGCATGGAATTGCCGTCAATGACAACAATCCGCCCTATGAACGTCGTTATGCACAAACCCAGCACCACGGCGGCTGCAAGGAGCAGGATGCTCCCCGTTATGGTTCTGACAGAATCCTTATTCACCTTTTTCCACCGTCTTGATCTTAAGCTCTTCCAACTGCCTGTCGTCGACATAGTCAGGAGCGTTGGTCATCAGGTCCGATGCATTCTGCACCTTCGGGAAGGCAATAACATCCTTGATATTGTCCGTTTTCGCAAGCAGCATCGTGAGCCTGTCAAGGCCAAAGGCAAGTCCGCCGTGGGGCGGTGTGCCGTATTTGAAGGCTTCGAGGAGGAACCCGAAGCGTTCCTTCGCCTGTTCATTTGTAAATCCTATGACATTGAACAGTTTCCTTTGCAGTTCCTGGCTGTGGATACGTATGCTGCCGCCGCCTACCTCGTATCCGTTTATGACTATATCGTAGGCCTTGGCCCTGACCCTGCCGGGATTGGTCTCAAGGTACTCGATATCCTCGTCCATGGGCGACGTGAATGGATGATGCTTTGCCACCCAGCGGTTCTCTTCCTCGTCCCATTCAAGCAGCGGGAAGTCCGTTACCCATAAAACGTCGTAAACGTCGTTGTTTATAAGGTTAAGCTTTTTGCCCAGCGCCAGGCGGAGGTGGCCCAGGGCGTCAAAGACTATCTCATCCTTGTCGGCTACGAACAGAAGCAGGTCGCCTGTATGGCCCCCGAGTCTTTCAACAATGCTGTTTATCTCTTCCCCGGAAAGGAACTTGGCTATGGGCGACTTGACTCCGTCCTCTTCTATAACCATCCAGGCCAGGCCTTTCGCCCTGTAGGTTTTTACGACCTCGCCGAGAGCGTCGATCTCCTTCCTGGAGAACGATCCTGCGCCTTTCGCGTTGATGGCGCGAACGCTTCCGCCGTTTGCGACCGCGTCGGAAAACACTTTAAAGCCAGAGGTGCGGACGAGATCGGACACGTCCACGAGTTCCAGGCCGAAACGCGTGTCCGGCTTGTCCGAGCCGTAACGTGTCATGGCTTCCTTAAAGGTAAGCCTCTTGAACGGCACAGGTATGTCTATGCCCAGTATCTCTTTGAACATCCTGTGGATGAATCCTTCGTTCACGCTGATGACGTCGTCGACGTCCACAAAGCTCATTTCAAGGTCGATCTGTGTGAACTCGGGCTGACGGTCGGCCCTCAGGTCTTCGTCCCTGAAGCATTTGGTAATCTGCATGTAACGGTCAAAACCCGAAACCATCAGTAATTGCTTGAAAAGCTGCGGGGACTGGGGCAGGGCGTAAAACTTGCCCGGGTGTACGCGGCTTGGCACTAGGTAGTCCCGCGCTCCCTCGGGGGTGCTCCTCCCGAGGACAGGGGTCTCTATTTCAATGAATCCATTTTCATCGTAATAGTCACGGGCAATCTTGGCGATCCTGTGACGGAGCATCAGTATCCGCTGGAGGTTGGGCCTTCTCAGGTCGAGGTACCTGTATTTCAGCCTTATGGCCTCATTGGCGGAAGTATCCTCCTCTATATGGAACGGAGGAGTCTCGCTTTTGCTCAGTATCCTGAGCTCGGCGGCGATGACCTCGATATCGCCGGTGGGCATGTTTTTATTGACTGCTTCGGGGCTCCTAAGCTGCAGGATGCCTCGCACTGCAATGACATATTCGCTCCTCAGCTGCAATGCCTTTTCATGGAGTTCGGGATTTGTCTCGCTGTTGAAGACCACCTGTATGATACCGCTCCTGTCCCTGAGGGTAACAAAAATCAGGGCTCCCAGATCACGTCTTCTCTGGACCCAGCCCATCAAAACAACTTCTTTGCCTTTATCGGCGGCAGTCAGTTCTGCGCACCTGTGAGTCCTTTTCATTCCGCGTATGTTTTCCATATATGCCTCCAAGTTTATACCATTACTTCAAAGCGGCGTGCCTGCATGCGATTTAAGCGGAGCACGGATAGCGGAGCGGTCGCGACTTGAATCCCGGATGGATTCACGGAGCGATAAAATCGCTGCAGACTACAGTCGCTAATATTGCGTAACACAATATAATCTACATCATCCTTTATTCTTCTTCAGCCTGTCAATCAGGGTATCGAGGGATATATCCTTGGTCTCGCCGCTGACCATGTCCTTGAGCTTCGCCTTGTTGGTCTCGATCTCGGTATCTCCGAGGATCAGGGAATAACGGGCGCCAAGCTTGTCGGCGTATTTCATTTGCGCCTTCACGCTCCTGCCCATGATATCCTTTATGCAGACTATATTGTTCATGCGCAGCTGCCAGGCGAGCTTCTCGCATACCAGGGCAGCCTTTTCTCCTATAGCTCCTATATAAATATCCGGCGGCGGCTGATCCGGCACCTTGATACCCTGGCTGTTCATCTCAAGGAGCAGCCTTTCAACGCCAAGGGCAAAGCCTATGCCCGGGGTAGGCGGCCCGCCGCAGGCTTCCACAAGCC
>DUSJ01000026.1 GCA_012842645.1 Clostridiaceae bacterium
AACAGCCTTGGAATCGTTGACTGTCTTTCATTCGGGAGCGAGGAAGGCGGGATCGAAACCCTTGAAAAAGCCGCAGAAGTTTTGGCTTTTGAAAGCGAAGAATTCCGGGAAAAACTCAAAGAAGGACTGAACAAAGGCTTGTCGTTTGCAGTTTCAAGGCAGGAAGCCCTAAAGGCGGTCCTTGAGAGCAAATCCGCGCAAAATATGGGTAACGCTGCGGCAGCTATAAGCCAGCCTAACAATATCCTGGGAATAGAGTACCTTAAGGCGCTCAAACGCTTCAGGAGCGATATAAAGCCTGTCACCATAAAAAGGATGGGCCAGGGTTATAACAGTCTTGAGCGTGACTCCTCTTTTTCAAGCGCAACGGCAATACGTCACTATCTCAATGGACTGACAGACTATACAGGCATAGGCAGCGATCCGTTCCTGAACGGCAACATGCCCGCCGCATGCATTAACATACTTGCGCAGGAAGCGGCGGAAGGGAGAAGTCCTGTCTTTCCCGGACACTATGCCGATATAATAATCCATTTATTCAGGAACATGCCCGCCGAAAGGATCGCAAAACTCCCGTACATGGGCGAGGGGCTTGAAAACCGTCTGAAAAAGGCAGCCATCGGATCGGTTACCCTGGATGACATGGTGTCGGCGGTCGTGACAAGCCGGTATCCCGCTTCAAGGATAAAAAGGATCCTTTTCTCCATGCTAACAGGCATGACGGCAGAGTTCCTTGATGAGCTCAAAGCTAACGGTTATGCGCAGTATGTAAGGGTGCTCGGCTTCAATGACACGGGGCGCCTGCTGCTTTCCCGCATAAGGAAAAAAGCGAGCCTGCCGGTAATTGTCAAACCGGCAGGCTTCAGAAAACTGGATAACCTTGCGAAGAGGCTGTTCGAACATGAAATCCGTTCCACGGACGCCTATGTATTAGGTTTTCGCAGCCAGAACCACAGGATTGGCAGCAAGGAGTATACCGCCTCTCCCGTATATATCAGGTAACCCTAAGCCGCTTCTTCTTCGCTCAGCCTGGCAATCTCAGCCTGGATCAAGTTTATTATTATTGCCAGTTCCAATATGACATTGGTAATTATAAAAGAAGCCTGTACCAGCGCATCGATCTCTTCCTGGTTATTTCCTTCGGCAGTCAGCCTTACAATCTCAGCCTGAATCAAGGTTAAAATAAAGTTCAGCTGCAAAATTGCCTTTTTGACATTGATAAGATCCGCGATAAGTTGTTCCAAATCCTGATTGGTCATCGTTCCACCTCCAAGGTTGTCTTTCTTGTACATAATATGACGCGATTCGTGCCTTGGCCCGGAAAAATTGAGTATCAGGTTTTCGCCCTGAACATAACCAAACCCGCTGTACGATAGTATAAGCTTAACGAAAATAGCCTGCTGAGGTTTTTGCCTCGGCAGGCTATAGGATATCATGCTATTCCTGCTCATCAGGGTATCACAATCCCTATCGACTTAAAGCTGACTCCTCTGTATTTTCCTGTGACTGTATATCGTCCGGGAGATGTTAACCTGTCCTTTAATATCAGGTGAAATTGTGTATAGTCAGTTTCGTCAACTTCATAATACCTGATTACGTCATTTTTAAACTCAAGGGGTATTTCTTCGCCATTAAGCAAACATTTAAGCTCGGTCAGGTCAGATTGATAGAATGAATCCTGACGTCCCCTGAAATAGAAAGCCAACTCGCTTAAGTAGATCGGGTTTCCATTTTCGTCCCTCATATGAACAAAAGATGCAAACAAAAGATCTTCGGCATTGGCGGGAGCATCGGACATCGCTCCTTCTATTATTTTATCTGTCACAGTGAACGGCGTGCCCTGGTACTTTCCTGACAATGCATACCTCCCGGGTTCCACGTTGTTGTGTTCGAATTCAAAGTAAAAATCCGTTACATCTTCATATCCCCAGGTAAATGCTCTATATTCGCCCGTATATTTAAGGTTGTTATCAACGGCCTCACCGTTCCTGGTCAGTATAATATCCGTCAGATCGGAAGGATTTATGGTATTCACTTTTCCGTGCAGACGCACTACCAGATAGGGTATGGACGTTTTTACTTTTGTGTCGCTGATTACGTCAAAGTATGCAAGATAAAACGGGCCTGTAACAGCGGGAACATCCGGAGCGTTGTCGGGTTCTTTTTCCGGCGGAGTCCCTTCCCTGTTCTCCGGCTTTTCTCCGGTTTCCGCAACAGTTTTGGGTTCGTCTCCCGGTTTGGTTTCCTGGCCTTCCAGAGACTTGGCAGGTTCGGGCCGGTTGCCGGTATCTCCTGTCTCTGATCCCTTATCAGGCTCGGAAGGTTCAGGGACATTCCCATCAGTTTCATTATGTGAAGGATCATTGTCAACAGGTTCATTGTCTGCCGAATCATTGCTGCCCGGTACAATTACGCTGTCTTCTGCCGAAGGCAAATTAACCGTATGGTCTGACCCGGCCTGTTTCTTCCATGGATCGTCAAAATACTCTATGGCTTCCTTCAATCCGTACAGCAGTACTGCCGACAGAGTAATAACCAGTACCGACATAACGACTGACGCCAGGACCCTTGCCATGCTGGTCCTGTTTCCGTAATACCGTTTATAATTTTCTTCGGTGTTTCCATAGCCTGATTCCTTAACAGGTTTCCCATTCTCCGCCGCCTGGCTGAGGATGCGAGCCTTTATCCTCAGATCCATTTCGGGATCGGTATCTATCTTTGAAAACAGTTCCCGTAATTTATCAGCTTTCATAATCCACCCTCCAACTCGATTTTTAATTTTTCACGGCCCCTTTCAGTCTCATTTTGACGGTTGATTCGCTGAGCTTAAGGCTTTTTATGTCCAGAAAGTAAAAAAGGACCGTCCGGACAAGGTATTTCCGGACAGTCCTTTGATTCTGATGCAGATCGATATTATTGGCAATTTTATCTGAGCTGGGCGTCGAACTCGTCTTTAAGATTCTTCAGGATCCTTTCCATGGCGATGTTCACATCTTCGTCCTTGAGGGTTCTTTCGGCCGCCCTGAATGTGAGCGCGAAGGCCACGCTCTTCATGCCTTCGGGCACCTGGGCTCCCTTGTACACATCAAAGAGTTCCACATCCTCAAGGTATTCTCCGCCAGATTTACGGATAACATCCATGAGCTGGGCAACGTACAGTTCATCCCTGACCACTATGGCTATATCGCGGGTAATCGTCGGGAACCTCGGAAGCTGCTTATATTGCCTGCTCATGTCCGAAGCCTCTATAAGAGTCTTAACGTCGGCCATAGCAATGTATGTCCTTTCCGGACATTCCATTTTTTCAGCTGCTTCAGGATGAATCTCGCCAAGTATCGCAGCGTAATTGTACTCTTTGCTTTTGTCCTTTACATAAAGTCTTGCGGTGCGCCCGGGATGGAATGTGGGATCATCGCTGCACGGCCTGAACTCATATTCCTTGATTCCCATGGCGGCAAGAAGCTGTTCCATGACTCCCTTGATGACAAAGAAATCATAGGACTCGCCGTACATGCCTATGGTAAGTGTTTCC
>DUSJ01000270.1 GCA_012842645.1 Clostridiaceae bacterium
CCCGCCGCTCCGCCGCCCACGACCACTACCTTTTTTGTATAGTCCATAGCCTTGTCTCTTCCTTTTACTATACAATGTTCATTCCTTTATGAATTCGATCCTCTCAATGACCATGCCGGGACTCACAACACTGATTTTTAATTCATACAAACCCTTTTCAAGGTAAACCTTAACAAGTTTCTGCCTGATCCAGCGCCCCTCTGTCCCGCTGGTCTGTACATGGGTCATATAATTATCATTCAGGAATATGTTGCTTCCGGACTGGGACAGCCTGTCGCCCGTGGACATGATATTCGCAAATCCCCTGTACTCTCCTTCTTCAGTTACCCTGAACCAGGCTTTCCCGTCGGAAATAACGATCCGATGATCCTTCTCCAGATCCTGTACCGGTTCCCGGCACTCTCCTTTTTTTGCCGTGAATCTCCCGACTGTTTCCCTTGGCGCATGGTCCCTGAAGAATACAGGAGCCTGCATCAGGAAGTTCAATATGTTGATGGCGCAGCGCTGCAGTTCTCCTCTTGTCAGGGAACCGTTTTTCAGCGAAACGATGGTATCGTCACCGTTAGAATTAATCTCTGCGCCGAAATTGTTTACAACCATGTATAAGTCATTCTGCGCCCTTATCATGGAACCGGTAAATTTCGAACTTGAAGGTCCGCCATTGATACAGTCGTTCATGGTCGCCCACCAGTCGGTCATGACAATGCCCTTAAAGCCCCATTCCCTGCGCAGCACCGTCGTATTAAGATCGTAACTTGAAGCCGTCCAGTATCCGTTCACAGGGTTATACGAGGTCATTACCGCATTGGCACCTCCCTGTTTTACGGCTGTTTCAAATCCTTTGAGATAAATCTCCCTCAGCGCACGTTCCGAGACTACAGCATTCAGTTTTGTCCTGCATTTTTCCTGGTTGTTGCAGGCGAAATGCTTCAGTGTCGCGAATGAACCGCCTTTCCTTACTCCGCGGACGAAAGCGGCCGCAAACATTCCCGAAAGCAGCGGGTCCTCGGAATAATATTCGAAATTCCTTCCGCAGAGCGGATTGCGCTTGATGTTCAGTCCGGGGCCAAGAAGCAGGTCAACACCGTTCCTGACAAGCTCCCTGCCCTCCATTGTATAAAGTTCTTCCATCAATTCCGTGTCCCATGTCGATGCAAGCAGCGTTCCAATGGGCATCTGGGTCGCCTTATGCCCGGTGTCCATCCTGATCCCCGAAGGGCCGTCGGCTGTACATGCGATAGGAATACCATACTTAAGCAGGTTGTCCGTGACCCCGCCGAAAGCGCTCGTTGTTCCGGGCGTTACCCAGGGACTGCAGGTGCCCTCGCCCCTTGTCAGCGCGGCCAGATCCTCGTCGGACAGCTGCGCTGTGAATTCTTCAATGGAGATCTTTCCATTATAAACATCCCTTAATTTATATCCCCTGTCTCCCGTCTGCGGTATTTCCTGCGGCAGGTTCCTCTCTATGCGCTCTTTTATGGAAACCTGTCGTAAAGGCACGTCTTCATGGGATATCTCGTATGTTCCGTCTTTCTTTCTCCTGCCCGGCTTCATCCTCCTGAATGGTTCAGCGGGCTTCAGGATTTCTTCGAGCTGTTCGACAACCCGTAGCGAGGGTATGAACAGGCTGTCCCTGCCGTCAACTTTTAACCTTACGGTGTTCCTTACGCTGTTTCCAGCATAAATAAAGTATTCTCCGCTCTCAAGGACGTAACATGAGGGATGGCCGGTATAACCGCCGTCATCGTAGGCGGCCATCTGCCTTACGGGGAATCTTATGGTCATTGACTGGGACTCCCCTGGTCCGAGAAGCTTAGTTTTCCTGAAAGCCGCAAGGGTCCTCACAGGCCTGCCCAGTTTTCCCTGGGGAGCTTCATAATATATCTGGACAACCTCTTTCCCCGGGTACTTTGCTCCTGTATTTTTGACCTCTGCATCCACCTCGATGTATTCCTCGCCGTCAATTATCCTGACACGTGCTTCGGAACAATTAATCTCAAAATCGGTGTAGGACAGCCCGAATCCGAATTCGAACTGTACTTTTTCCGGGCAGAACGTCTCAAAGTACCTGTATCCCACATAAATATCTTCCTGGTAGATATTCTTTTCCTCTCCGCCAAAATTAACCGTGGAAGGATAATCGTTAATGGAATACGCTATGGTCTCAGGCAGCTTGCCGCTGGGAGTCACGTCGCCTGCAAGGACATCCGCGGCCGCGTTTCCGCCCTCCATTCCACCCTGCCATGTTATAACCACTCCCTTGATTCTGCCGTTAAAAGGTTCCCTGTCTATCCAGCTGATGTCGATTATATTTGGGATATTAAGGACGAGGACCACATCGCTGAAATACCCGCAGACCTTATCCAGCATATCCTGCTCGGTTTTTGTCAGGAGATATCCTCCTTCCTCAACCCGGTTATCCATTTCTTCGCCGGCCGTTCTGCCGATGACCACGATTGCCTTGTCAGACTTGCTTTTGGCTTCCCTTACGATTTCATCGGTAAGGGGCATTTCTTCCTGGTGCAAGGGTTCTTCAGCCCAGCCACCGCCGCCGTTATCATAAGGGTGTTCCTTTATCCAACCTGAATAAATCCCGGCAAGGTCTTCATTTATCCATATCCTCGACTTTAAACGCAGACCGTCGAGCAGGTTGATGGCGTACTCCACGTTAGTCCTGCCTCCTGATCCTGTTCCGGTCCTGTAATAATCTATCTGGCACCTGCCAAAAACCGATATTCTGTCATTTTCACCCAGGGGCAGGACACCGTCCTCGTTTCTCAGCAGGACCGCTCCCTCTGCCGCGGCTTTTCTGCACAATTCGGCA
>DUSJ01000271.1 GCA_012842645.1 Clostridiaceae bacterium
GTAATGACCGCGATGTCGGGCTTCACTATTTTCGACAGCATGCTTATCTGGCCGAATCCCCGCATGCCCATTTCGAAAACAGCCACATCGTGGTCTTCATTAAGTTCCAGTACCGAAAGGGGGAGCCCTATTTCATTGTTGAAGTTGCCCCTGCTCTTATGGACATTGTACCTCGCTGAAAGTATGGCGGCTATCATTTCCTTGGTGCTGGTCTTGCCCACGCTGCCGGTCACCGCCACCACGGGTATCCTGAAAAGTTTTCTGTATTCTTCGGCCAGCTTCCCGAGCGCTTCAAGGGTATCGGGAACGATCACCGCCGGGCATCCTTCGGGAAGGGGCTTTCCTTCAGCCGCCAGTACAAGGGCAGCGCCGTTTTTCAGCGCCTGTCCTATATAGTCGTGGCCATCGGCATTCTCGCCCTTCAAAGCCACAAACAGCGAGCCTTTTTCCAGGGTCCGGGTATCGATGGACACTTTGCTGACGATAACATCCTCCGGAGCTTCCAGCCTTCCTCCCGTCATTATGGAGATGGTCTTAGCGTCCAAAGCCTTCAAACTTTATTCCCCCGCTTCTCTGAGTATGTTCTCGACTATTTCCCTCTCATCGTAATGGATGGTTTTGTCCCTGAATATCTGGTAAGTTTCGTGGCCTTTTCCTGAAAGCACTATGATGTCGTCTTTCTGCGCCATTTTCATGGCGTAGCGTATAGCTTCGGTCCTGTCCTCTATAACGATGTACCTGCCGTCGGTCTTTTTTATTCCTTCTTCGATATCAGCCAGTATCCGCGACGGTTCCTCGGTCCTTGGGTTGTCTGACGTAATAATGGTAAAGTCGGCTATACGTCCCGAGATCTCGCCCATGAGCGGGCGTTTCGACCTGTCCCTGTCGCCGCCGCAGCCGAACACGCTTATAAGCCTTCCCTTCACAAAACCTTTTACCGTCGACAGGATGTTTTCAAGGCTGTCGGGCGTGTGGGCGTAGTCTATCATCACCACGTAATCCTTTCCGGGCGTCGGGACCACCTCGGCCCTGCCCGGCACATGCAAATTGGCAAGTCCCTCTTTTATATATATCGGATCAATCCCCAAAACACCGCAAACCGATATTGCCGCCAGGGCGTTATACACGCTGAACATACCCGGTACCGATACTTTGAACCTTTCGCTGAACCAGGGCGTTATGCAGTCGAACTCGACAGAATCGGAATGGGTAACTATGTTCCTGGCCATGCAGTCGGCATCCTTGTCGATGGCGTAGGTATATACCTTACAGGAGGATTCTTCTGCAATTTTTGCCCCGTAAGGCGAATCGATGTTTATTATGCCCGTTTTGCACATTTTGAAAAGCTTTTTCTTGGAGTTGAAATAGTCCTCCATGTCGGGATGCTCAAAGCCGCCGATATGGTCCTTCGAAAAGTTTGTAAACACGCCGATGTCAAAATCGCAGGCTTCCACCCTTTGAAGCTTCAGCCCCTGGGAGGACACTTCCATCACCACCGTGTCCGCGCCCTTATCCCTCATTTTTTCGAACATTTCCTGCAGGTCATAGGACTCAGGGGTAGTCCTCCTGGCCGGAATCTTTTCATTTCCTATGCAGTTGGCAACCGTACCGATGAGGCCGACCGTATTCCCGTTCTTCTCAAGGATGGAACGGATCATGTATGTCGTGGTCGTTTTGCCCTTGGTGCCGGTGATGCCTATGAGTTTCATGCTTTTTGACGGGTTCCCGAACCACCGGGCCGATATCCTTGCCAGTGCTTCGCGGGAGTTGGGGACCTTTATGATGGTAACGTCCCCAATAACGTTCACGTCTTTTTGGACTACAAGGACCGTGGCTCCGTTATCAACTGCCTGCTGGGCGTATTGATGGCCATCGGTCGCAAACCCGTCGATACAGATGAACATGTATCCCGGTAAGGCTTTTCTTGAGTCATAGGTAACTCCTCTGACTTCCTGATCCAGGCTGCCCCTGGTTTCCACAATATTTGTGGTCCTGATAAGGTCGCTCAGCAGCATATTGTTATCACTTCCGTTTCTGTAATTTTACATGAGATCCTTCGCTTCGCTCAGGATGAC
>DUSJ01000456.1 GCA_012842645.1 Clostridiaceae bacterium
ATAAGGACGCCCACTGCCAGCCCTGACAAAATACTGATCGTAACGGAAATCATACTTATCCTGACTGCTGTCCGCAAACCTTCAAGCAGTCGCATAAAATTGCTTCCCTTGAAAAGCACATCAATCCCCAAACTCTGCATAGCGAAGCCTCCTTTCAAGCAGGCTGCCCAGGATGGAAACAGGCAAAAGCATAAGGAGATAAAACACCACCAGCATAGCCAGGCACTCGATTGTCCTTGCATACATGGCGATAAGATCTTTCGCCGTGAACATAAGATCCATCAGACTGATGGTTGAAAACACGCTGGTTTCTTTTAACAGGAAAATCACATTGGCCAATACTCCCGGCACGCTTGTATTAATTGCCTGGGGCAGGATCACATGACCGAACACCTGTAATGGGGTCATGCCAAGGCTTTGGGCGCTTTCCGACTGAACAGGCGGAACGTTCTCCAGGCCGCTGCGGAGTGTTTCTGCCATGTAGGCTCCTCCAAGCAAACCCAGGCCCAGGGTGCCGCAGAAATCCGGCGAGAACTTTACACCGATTTTGGGCAAAGCGAAATACATGAAAAACAACTGCACCAGAAGAGGCGTATTGCGGAACAGCTCTATATAGCAGCGTATAACCCGGCGAAGAATCGGTACTTTGAGATAAATGATTATTGCGCAAAAAGCACCGATCAGCAATGAGAGAAAAACTCCCTGCCAACCGACCCGTATGGTCAGAAGAAGCGCTTGCCAATAGCGGGGCAGATAAGCGATGATTACTTCAAAATTCATATTCTCTATACTCCTTGTAAAAACTCCACCGCGCAGGCAGCATACAGCTTGACGGCAACAACGATAGCCTGCTCGTCAATGTCAAAGTACCCGTTGTGATGGGAAACCGTGGTTTCAGGAAGGCTTTCGTTAGCCGAACCGATGTAGGCATAGGTGCCCGGCACTTTCAGAATAAACTCGGCAAAATCATCGCCGCCCAGGGAAGGAGTACGTGATGTAATGACATTTTTCTCACCAAACAGTTCTTTTGCGATTCTGGCGACCTCGGCAGAGACATCGGCATCATTGACCAGCGGCGAGGTGAAATCCTTCCACTGGATTTCTGCGCTGCCGCCATATAGCTGTGCAGTTCCTTTTGCAAGCTGTTCCAACTCTGCCCTGACCGCTTCCCTGGTCTTCCGGGTCATGGTACGGACGGTGCCTTCCAGCACGGCTTTTTCTGCCACCACGTTGTAAGCGCTGCCTGCATGCAAAGTGCCAATGCCGATAATGAGGGGCTCCATAGGGTTGAAACGGCGGGTGGTGATCGCCTGCGCACCGGTGACAATGGCAGCGGCGATGAAGAGCGCATCCACACCCTGCTCTGGGTTTGAAACATGAGCGGATTTCCCCTTGACTGAAATGCGAAACCAATCCACGCCGGCATTGTTGGGTCCCGGCATTATAACCACCTTGCCCACCGGCACATTGGAAGCGGTGTGTACCCCAAAGCAGCGGTCCGCTCCCTCAGCATAGCCCTCGTCCACAAAGACACGGGCGCCATATCCGATTTCCTCTCCGGGTTGGAACACCAGGCGAACTGTACCGCCAAAGTCGTCCCGATGACGGCTGAGAAGTTTTGCCGCCGTCAGCAGTGCCGCTGTATGGGCATCATGTCCGCAAGCGTGCATTTTGCCTGGTATTTTGCTTTTATAAGGGCACTGACGTTCCTCGTTGACGGGAAGGGCATCAATATCTGCCCTCAGGAGAATAGTTTTGTCATCTTTCCCGTTTCCCTTGATTTCCGCATATACGCCTGTTCCGGCCACTCTCGTGGTGGCAAGCCCGAAACTGCGCAGTTCAGCCTCGATCCTTTCGGCGGTGCGATATTCTTCCCTTGCGATTTCGGGATATTGGTGAAACTCCCGGCGCAATTCCCGTGCATAGGAGAATTCCTGCTCTGCCTCCCGAAGCAAGGTTTTAACCAAGTCGACCATGTGGCATCCTTCTTTCATCGGTTTTAACGGTTCCAAAATTTTCGGTTGGTGGTTCTCCGGGCCAGGAAACTTCCCAGGCTTTGCAGCAGCCAAACACATAAAATCAGAATAATGACGCAAACATTGACAATATCCAGATGGTGGAGATTTTGACCGTAATTGATGGCAAAACTTCCAATGCCGCCCGCTCCAACCGCGCCTGCCATGGTGGTCAGGCCGATCAGGCTG
>DUSJ01000272.1 GCA_012842645.1 Clostridiaceae bacterium
AGAAAGTTCAGGGCATTAACGAAGGATAAAGGCATCATGATATTCCAGGCCCATCCTTTCAGATCCGGGATGGTTCTTGCGCCCCCGGAACTGCTGGACGGCATTGAAGTATATAACGGAAATCCGCGGCATGATTCCAGAAATGACATGGCATATGGTTATGCGCAGAAAAACGGCCTTCTTATGTCATCCGGGTCTGATTTCCACCATACTGTCGACCTTGCCCGGGGCGGCATAATAACCTCGGAAAGAATAAATGATTCCCGTGACCTGGTGGACGTTATAAGGAACGATAAAATTATAAGGCTGATCAGAGAAATTTAGCGGCTGTAGCCTGCAGCGATCCGGGTTCGGGGATGGCTCTACGGATTGCGGATACAAGGTTTCTACGGAGCGAGAACCTTGATGCCCGCCTGAGTAGAGAATATCGTGCAGTCGGACAGCTCTTCCTCAGCTTAAAATATGCAGATTCAGATGGCCAGACCGCATATCGCATTTTATCCTGCCCCCGGACCATGTTATCATGGCGTCGTTGCCAAGATCGTCCCTGAACCTGTATTGTCCTTCGTTTCCGGTAAGCCAGATACACAGGTTGCAGTACTTGTTCATATCATTGCCGACAGGGGACCCCAGCCTGAGTTCCTTGCCGAGGTTGAGCATCAGGCATCCGCTTTTTCGCAGGAATACGGGAATCCGCTCCTTTCCCGTTTCAACAAATACTTTTCTGCCGCCATTGTATTCCTTACGGCTCCAGAGATCGACCCATTCTCCCCGGGGAAGGTAAACTTCGCGTCCGGCGCTGTTCTCGCTTGTTATCGGCGCGACGAGCAGATCTCCCATCATGAACTCGTCTTCTATGTTTAGGGTGTTGCTGTCTTCAGGATATTCAAGGCACAGGTGCTTCATGAGCGGCTCACAGTTTTCTGCGGCCCTGACCGACTCACTGTAGATATAGGGCAGGAGGTTCATGCGCAGGTTATAGTGAAACCTCAGCCTTTCAATAAGGGAATCGTCACCATAGGACCTGGCCATATTCCACGGGCTCCTGTCGTTTCTCCCGCCGGATGACGGCATTATCTCTGCAAACTGTCCGAATATGGGCTCCGAATGCCACTGCATGCCGGGAGTGAATACCGCAAGCTGTGTAGCCCTCTCGTAAAGTTCAACGCTGGGCATCGGCCCTGCGAATCCCGCTATGTCAAAACTCCAGAAAGGTATGCCTGAGAGTCCGGCCGAAAGTCCTGCCACTATGACAGCCCTGAATTCCTCCCAGGAAGAAATCTGGTCGCCTGCCCATGTGAAGGGGAATTTCTGCTGGCCAGTATATCCCGCCCTGGTGAAAAGCACCCGGCTTTTTCCGATGAACTCGCCGTATGATTCAAGGTAACTTTGCACATAACCGTTCTTCATCTCTTTTCCGGTTCTTCCGTCGGAAAAAATTATATCCTCTTTATAGACAAACTCTCCGCCGTCGGTCTTAAAGCCGTCCACACCCATATCCAGCAGGTACTTTCTTTTGCTGAACCACCATTTCCTGAGCTCCGGGTTCGTAAAGTCAGGGATCATGGATCCGTTGAACCAGTTGCCGTCCGGGATCTCGTAGGGCGTACCGTCTTTATTCATGGCGACAAGCCTTTTTTCCTTCAAATACTGGCGATCCCGCCTTTGCTGCTCGTTTTCCGTATTCTTCATAGCCGGGATCTGCCACAGTATGAGCCTGATGCCTTTTTCATGGAGCCTGTCGATCAGGGCTTTCGGATCGTTCCAGAATTGGCTTTCGCTGAAATCGAAATCGGAATAGTCAAAAGCTTCATTTCCGGGCCTGACGTCGTACTTTGCTCCATTCCATATGTAAAAAGTGGACTCGTCGCTCCATGCTTCGATGACCAGGACACTGAAGGGAAGACCGCTTTTCTCCATCTCATCTATCTGCTCTTCAACAATGGCCTGAGTGTTCCACCTGTGACCCGACATCCAGGGGCCCAATGCCCACTTTGGCGGAAGCACAGGCTTTCCCGTGAGACGAATGAAGCTGGAAACCATATCTTTGGGTGAACCCGTGAAAAGGTATATATCAGGCATCTTTCCAAAATTGTCCCTGCATATGTCAACCGATATCCTGCCCTCTCCGAAATCGAACCTTGTGACACAGTAAGAATCCACGAACATGCCGAATCCACTGTCAGTTAAAAAGAAGGGGACAGGACAATAAGTCAGTTCCCCCTGACGGGTGAATTTCTCAATGACAGCGATATTTTTTGCAAGACCCTTCTGATTGACCCTGTCAAATCTTTCACCCAGGCCAAAGGCTGCCTGGTAATCGGCATCTGTCACTATCCTGATAAGGTTGTCTCCCATAGGCTCTACTCTCAGCCCGTCAATCAGTTTACGACCGCTTTTGACAACGGACAGGCCATGTCTTCCGCGCCTGATTTCCACATCATTGCCGATAATTCCGTCGCGGCCGGGTTCGTCAATCCGTGCCAGCCTGTAGGTATTGTTATTGATGATACTGATATCCATCTTCTCTCTCCCCGCAGGTTTTCATGCTTTTTGACTTTTACAGGCATAAAATGTATAATAACGATAGGTGGCTATACTGCCATATAGCCA
>DUSJ01000466.1 GCA_012842645.1 Clostridiaceae bacterium
CTTCAAGTTTCATTCCGGCCTGGACCTTGCTCTGTTTGATCGTCTCGATCGTCCTGAAGGAAGGATGGACTGTGATGGTGCGGCTTAAAGCGTCGGCTTTGCCCGAAGCGGACCTTGCTGTCATGACCAGCGTGTATGTTCCCTCATCCAGGGCGGGAAGGGGCAGGTTTACACGCTCGTATATCTTTGCGTTGGCAGTCTGCTTATATTCAGGAAGTTCTTTTATTGTAAGCTCGAAAGACACATCCTCATTTTCGTCAAGGCCGTCGCCGTAGGCGGTAAGACCGATCCATGGCTTGTCGCCCGCCAGGTAGTCATAGCTTAATGAATCATTTATAAAGAACGGCATGGTGACCCTGACTGACTGGATCTCGGAACCTGCGTGCAGATCCGATGAAACAGCAGCAGCGGCCAGGCTGAAGGATGTTATATTGTCGGGAAGCTTGAAGGTATAGTTTCCCTTGCCATCGGCGTCCAATGCCACTGTTTTGAACAATGCCGTGTCCTTGAATTCGGACCTGACAGTAACACTGCCGCCAGCAGCAGCTCCTGTCGGGGCAGCCGAAGGAACAGGAACGGGACCATCCGCCTTGGTTTCAGCGGCAGCCTGATCTGAGACCGCGTTTGCTTGTGTGGGGACAGCCCCGTAAACGATCCTGAAGCCATCGTCACGACTGCTCTGGGAGCTTATGATCCCGTCGCCGATCCAGCTGTACAGCTCGGCAAGAGGATCGATGTACTGCCCGGAAAGATCAAGAAGGGCTTCGTCCACAAGGGAAATATTGACCCTGGCTGCCACAGGATTTCCGTCCTTATCCTTTGCCGTCACGTTGATGGTAGCATTTTCTCCGGGCCTGTAGGCGTCCTTGTCGGCCTCAATTTCAAGGATGAGCTTCTTTTCATTGTAATCATAGTAAATGGCTTTGCTTGTTCGGATATATGTTTTACCGTTGAAGGCGATAGCGTACATCGTAAAGTTGGGAGCGTATTTTTCAGGGAAAGTCGTGCTAAAGGCAGGCCGAGAGCTTACTTTATACGACTGTATGCCATTCCTTGCATTGACGAAGAGCGTGCGCATGTCTTTAAGAGGCTCTTCCTTATTGTTCACGATCCGGACATTGACGGTTTCGTCCGCTTTGTACATCTCCTTGTCGGTTTCCAGGTAATAGTACTCGTAAGCATCGGGATACATTATGGCCGAAGAACCCTTGTAGATCCAGACATTTTGCTTCATGCCGCGGCCCTTGCCGTCCACTGTAGTGACTTCAGCGACATAATAACCGTCCCTGGCCTGATCGACAGTAAAGTAATATTTAGCAGTTCCGTCGCCTGATGTTACCACGGTCGCCGAACCGACGGGAGTTACCTTTTCGCGGTATTCGTATGTTTTTCTTACTACTTTATTGATATAATCATATGTTTCACCGGTCTCGTACCTTTCCCATGTACGGTGAACGATGTTAAGGTTAAATTTCTGGCCTGCGACTGGATCGCCGAGGTAATTGTCGTTGGTATAGTCATCGTCATTTAAGGTATCCAGTACGACCTTGTTTACTGCTATGTTTATGACACCGCTATTATTTTTGATTTCTCCATTGGCCCGGAAGCTTATATCGTTGGCGAATACCCGGAAAGCATAATATTTGCTGATTTCTCCGGTTTCGGGGAACTGGGCGGTGACACTTATGGTCCAGTAATAATCGTCCTGCATGTTCTCATGGAATTTGGGCGTATATTTTATCTCAAGGTTCCCGTTTTTGTCAGTCACTCCATTGCCCGAATAACTGTCCATATATCCGTCAATATAGTAGTTGAGAGGGACATTGGCGACAGGAGTTCCGTCATAGAAGGTCGCTTTGGCTGTGAATGTGATCTGTTCTCCTGTAAACACAGCCTTTTTATCAGAGATGATCTCAATCCTGTATTGAGGCTTGACATAGTTCTCTACTCTGAAATAGCCGCTTGTCAGAACATTGTCCCCATCCTTGACAGTCAGGGTATAGGAGCCGGGATCCAGAGCGGGAAGCTCGAGCCTTCCTTCAAAGAACCCGCCTTCTGTCTCAAGGTTTATTATCTCCAGGGGGTTTGTAAGGAAAGGCCAGAAGTATCCAATGAGGGAGGATCTCATCGGGTAATAGTATCCGCCGCCGGCAAGCTCAACGGTTATGTTCTCCGGCGCAGAGCCGTCTATACGGCTTTTCAGGAAGCCCCAGAATTCCACTGTATCATTGGGTTTGTACAGGGTCCTGTCTGTCTGGAAATAACGCCAGTACAGACTGCCCTGATTGTAATACCTTGAGGAAGAATCATAATCATAGGAATATCCGCCGTTTATGATGCTGACCTTGCCATCGGAAGTCGTAACCCTGTACAGGTCGAGAGTCGGGTTATTGCCGTTGCCTGTCTTTTTTACACGCGGCAGCACAGCCAATCCATTTACATCGGTCACATGGCCTTTCCCTGCATTGTAATCATATATCTCCGCGCCTTTGACAGGAGCATTTGACTTCAGATCATTAAGCCAGAACAGCATTCTGTCCTTGTCGGAAATCGTATATGCGGTGATGTCCGAAATCTGCATGAATGCCTCGGCAGACAGTTCCCCTGTCGTCAGTTCCACCAGGTAGTAGCCAAATTCGAGGGGCTCGGGAAGCAGCATGTATTTCTGGTAGTATTGAGTAAGATCAAATTTCTGAGTAAGTTCCAGCACCTTCTCGAGTTCGGAGGTGTCGACCCTGTACTTGCTGGAGGAATAAGAAGCCCAGTATGGAACCTCATCCTTTTTCCTGAGAGCGTCGATGAACTGGTCCAAAGTCCTGAACCTGTAAAGGTTAAGGGTTACATCGGCGGATTCAAGCCTTTGTCTCATATACAGTTCAAAGGCAACAGCTGGTTTCTCATCGGTGCCGAATTCTAACCAGTTGCTGTTAATATAAAGATATCCTGTATAAGGATCAGCGGTGCTGTTTTCATCAGGGGAGGTTTCGAAGGAAAATACATAGTCCTCTGCCAGAACGGCCGCACCGTTCCTTGCTGAAAGTCCCTTCTTAATTGTCACCGTGTAAATGGTGCCTGCTTCAAGTTTCTTCGGAATGAACACCACAGTGTATCCGTTGGTTTCGAATCGGCCTTCAACCCTGGGGCTGATCTCGAAATATTCCTCAAGGTTCTCAACGTCAGGATATGAGAAATACATTTCGATGCCCGTATCAACAGGAACATAGGTTGACATGTTCTCAGGAAGGCTTCCAAGGACGGTAAAATCTCGTTTTGTCTGGAATGCGAAACTGACAGTATTTCCGTCCGGCGCTTTTATGTCTATGAAATAAACCTTATTCTGTACCAAGGGCTCTGCGGGCTTAAGTATGAACTTTCCGTCATTTGTGGGTGTGATGGTGAACATCTCTCCGCCGCGGAATGAAACGTTCTCTTTAACGAAATCAAGATCTATCTTTGACTGCGAGCTTAGAATAAATCCGGTGTCCAACGCGATTCCCGTATCATCCTCTTTTTCAGGCACAACAGAAAATCCGCTTCTGTATGTATCAGCCATGGCTTTCGTTACCGGTATGGGATCCGCGAACCATAAGAACGAAACACATAAAACAAGTATCAAAGTAAGTGCGACATACCTCTTCCACATAACTATTACCTCCCTGATCAGAAAGAGTATTTCAACATATTAGACGTAATACATTTAATATGGTTTACTTATATTCTAAACTTTTCCTGAGGAAAGGTCACTACTTAAAACAGTGTAGAAGAATAATAAAAATCCGCTTGAATATATACAATAAGCGGATTTTTCATTTCTTATACATAATATATATCCTACTTCAATCCACGCTCTAAAAGCGACAAGTTTATTATAACCCTTTTTAAACATAATAAAAAGATATTGAAAATTTAAAAAAGTATGATATAATTACATTATATATATCCTAAAATATACGATAGTAATTGTAACTAATAAAAAATTAGCAAATTATCCTACTATTTGATATAATAATAAACAACACTATAATAATTTAGTTTTTTCAGTCTTAGTCGACAGCACGAAGCTATATAAATGTTACTTCTATTTTTAAAATTTAATAAGGAAAGGTTGTGCTGTCATGTTTATATCGCATATTCAAGAATCTACTAAGCAAATCCAGAGTGTTGCAGAGCACAGTTATAATACTGCAAAATATGCTGTCGATCGTTGTTACATAAATGAGCTAAAAGATTTGGTTTATTTAGCTTGTGTTCTTCATGATGCAGGTAAGAACACAGAGGATTTTGCTGATTACATAAAAAAAGCTTCTGAAAACAATACTTCTGTTCGTAAAGGAGATGTTGTACATTCTACAGCTGGTGGTTGCATCATAACAAAGTTAATCAGTGAATCAACAGGAAGAACGAAAGAATTTGTTGCAGAATTAATCCGACATGCAATAATTTCACATCATGGAATGTGTGATTGTATTACACCCGACGGTGTAGTTACGTTTTATAGAAGAGCAGAAAGAGAAAAAAATCTTTCTGCTATCGAAAAAGAAGTCTATTCCTATTTACCCAAAGAGGAACTAAATAAGAGAATTGAAAAAGCCTGCATAGAAATTAATGAGCTATTAAAAAGAATAGTCTCTATTACAAAAAGAGACGAAAGATTAGGTGATAAGTACTTTTACTATGGTTTAGTTGAAAGATTACTTCTTTCACTCCTTGTAGACGCAGACAGGACAGATACAGCCTGTTTTATGGATATTAAAACACTTCCTCAAGCAATGGATAATGATAAAATACAAGCTTTATGGCAAGAACTTGTAAATAATCTCGAAGTAAAAATAAGCGAAATTAAAACTGATAAACCCATTGATATTTACCGCCAGGAAATATCTGAATGCTGCAAGTTAGCTGCTAATGAGAAAAGTGGTATTTTTCGCCTTATTGTACCAACCGGAGCGGGCAAAACGATAAGTTCTTTAAGATATGCATTGAATCATGCAATGTTATATAGCAAAAGACGTATTATCTATGTTGCTCCATATAACTCAATACTTGAGCAAAATGCAAATGTTATTAGAAAAATGATTGGAGATAAAAATCTCGTTTTAGAGCATCATTGTAATATCGTAATTGAAGAAGATGGCGAAAGCCAAAGGTATAAAGAGTTGACAGAAAACTGGGATTCTCCAATTATTGCCACATCAGCAGTACAGTTTTTAGAAACATTGTTTTCCAGTAAAATGTCTTCAGTTCGCCGAATGCATACGCTAATCAACTCTGTTATTATAATTGATGAAATTCAGTTTATACCCGTAAAATGTATTAGCCTGTTTAATTTAGCAATGAATTATTTAACTGAAATATGCAATACATCTGTTGTTTTATGCTCTGCTACACAACCATTGTTAGATAAATTACCTTCGAACAGGTTGATAGAACCAAAAGATATGGTCATTGATTCGGAGAAATATTCAGCTTATTTCAGAAGAGTAAAAATTATTGATGATACTAATTATGTTGCTGGCGGATTTAAAATAAATTATTTAGCTGAATACATAGCTGAAAAGATAAAGAATGTGCAGAATTTGCTTGTAATAGTAAATACAAAGAGTTGCGCAAAGGATTTATACATAAATCTTTGCAGTATAACATCCAACTTTGATGATAACGACAAGCCATTGATGTATCACTTAAGTACAAATATGTGTGCACGCCATAGGAAGAAAACATTGGATAAAATCATAAAGAACTTAAAGCAAAAAGACAGAAAAATTATATGCGTCAGCACGAGTCTAATTGAAGCAGGTGTTGATATCTCGTTTGAAACAGTCGTAAGATCATTGGCAGGTCTCGATAACATAATTCAGGCAGCTGGAAGATGTAATCGCAATAATGAATATAAACAAGGAAATGTTTATATTGTCAAAATAGCAGATGAAAACATATCCCGGTTAAAAGATATAAAGAAAGCCCAGGATGCAATGAATTCAGTTTTACATATATTACACGAATCCCCAGAGCTTATTGAAAACGATTTGCTGTCAAAAAAAGCTATGGATTACTATTATACTTACTATTTTATTAATAGAATGTCAGAAATGGATTACAACATTCCTGAATATGATACAACAATTGTTGACCTTCTATCAAAAAATAAAATTGGCTATAACAATTTAGTCAGAAGCAGTTCAAACCCTCCCAATATTTTATTGAAACAAGCTTTTAAAACAGCCGGTGATTGCTTTAATGTTATTGAAGATAAAGATATGATCGATATTGTAGTTGAATGTGACAGAAGAAGTAAAAGACTAATTAACGAAATGAATTCAAATATTACGCTTGGACAGCAGATTAGGATATTAAGACAGTTACAAATATATTCAGTCAGCATCTCAGGATCGATGAAAAATAATCTTGAACGTCAAAACGCTCTTTATCAGCTAAAAAACGGTGGGATTATAGCTCTTCGCAAAGAATACTACAGCTTGGAAACCGGCGTTACAGATATACCTGCAAAAATGGATCCTTATCATTATTAACAAAGGGAGGGGAGAATAAATCATGGCTTACAGGAATACAGTAGAGTTTCAAGTATTTGGTGATTATGCGCTATTTTCGGATCCAATAACAAGAGTGGGAGGAGAAAAGTATTCATATCATGTCCCAACTTACGAGGCTCTTAAAGGTATACTTCATAGTGTCTATTGGAAACCGACTATTATATGGATTATAGATGAAGTCAGAGTAATGAAACCAATACAGACACAAACAAAGGGGATAAAGACACTTAATTATAATGGAGGTAATGATTTATCTTTTTATACTTATCTAAAAGATGTTCATTACCAGGTAAGAGCCCATTTTGAATGGAACATGAACAGACCTGAACTAGAAGCAGACAGAAATGAGCATAAGCATCATAATATAGCGAAAAGGATGATTGAGAGAGGAGGCAGGAGAGATATATTCCTTGGAACCCGTGAGTGCCAGGGATATGTAGAGCCATGTAAATTCGGTGAAGGACGAGGATTTTATGACGATATTGAAGAGCTTTCATTCGGTTATATGTTTCACGGGTTTACTTATGCTGATGAAGCAACAACAGAAGAAGGCAAAGGTAAATTAGCGGTAAGGTTCTGGAATCCTGTTATGAAAAAGGGTGTAATATCTTTTATTCGTCCGGAAGAATGCAAAGATGTTCGTTACATAAAGAAGATGCCAGTTAAGAGATTTGGTGATGGTAATTTTATAGGACTCAAAGAGTTTGAAAGAGAGGAGGTGGATCTTGGTTGAATTGGGTAAATGCATTATATGATTTGTATGAGAAAAATAAAGCCATCTCAGGGGAAATAGAAGAAAAGAAGAGAAAGGACGGAAGTATACAGAAACTTGTGCTGTTGCCAGTCTCCCATTCTACGGCATCAGCGCAGATTGAGGTTACTATCGATAGTTTTGGGAACTTCATAAGCGCAAGAACTGTTGATAAAGAAGATGCCCTTACTATTATTCCAGTGACCGAAGAGTCTGCCAGCCGGACAAGTGGCAAAGAACCTCATCCTTTGTGTGATAATTTAAAATACCTGGCAAGTAATTATGGCGATATTTTTACTATTAAGAAGACGACAGAGAGTAAAAAGGAAAAAGATTATACTGAATTTAATCAGCTATATATGCAATCGCTAAAAAAATGGTGCGAATCACCATATGCGCATCCTAAAGCCATCGCTGTTTACAAATATTTAAAAAAAGGCACACTGCTCGATGATCTAATAAAAAATAATGTTCTTCTTCACGATGAAGATGGAAAGTATTCTGAAAAAGTAAAGATTCAGGGTGTATCGCAAACAGATGCATTTGTAAGGTTTCGTGTCGAAACAGTCAATACGTCAAGTCCGGACGAAATGTTATCTGATGAAAAAGGCAGGTACCATCCTGAAGTGTGGCTGGATCAAACATTGCAACAAAGTTTTATTAACTATTATAATTCTCAGGAACATAAACAAAGCTTATGCTACTTGACTGGCAAAATGTCTCGAAAATCCGACTTGCATCCTAAAAAAATCAGAAATGAAGGAGATGGTACCAAGTTAATATCATCTAATGACTCAGAAAACTATACTTTCAGAGGGCGTTTTACAGACAAAGAAGAGGCATTTTCTATTGGTTATGAAGCTTCTCAAAAGATTCATAATGCGCTTAAATGGATCATTAGAAAGCAAGGCTATACAAAAGATGGCATATGTATAGTAGCTTGGGAATCTAATCTTAAGCCAATTGCTACACCATTTATGGATGCATCGGATATTGCTGATGATCTGTTCGGAGATGATGTACCAACAAAAAATGATACAAACTATATAGGAGCAAAAGATTTTAATGCAGCTATAAATGGTTATAAAACAAAGCTTGATAATACTTCAAACATGGTTATTATGGCTTTGGATTCCGCAACACCTGGCAGGCTCTCAATTACATATTTCAAGGAAATGCCTTCATCTAGCTATTTGGAAAACATACGATATTGGCATCAAAGTTGTTGCTGGATTCATGAAAAATATATTGATAAGAAATTAATCCGTTTCGAAGGCATGGTTAGTTTAGATGATATTGCGCTTCTTTTATATGGAACGGAACAGAACGAAAGGCTGGAACTTAAAACTAACAGCGACGGAAAATCACCAATAAAGACAATGACATTTAACCGGCTGCTACCTTGTATTATCGAGCGTAAAAGGATTCCAGATGATATAGTTAATACTGCTGTCAGGAAAGTAGCATCTTCGGTTACTTATAATCGTTACAACTGGAACAGGATTCTTTCTGTTGCATGCTCTCTTGTACGCAAACAAAAACTTGATAAAAACGAGGGGGAATGGAATATGTCCTTGAACAATGAATGTAATAATCGAAGCTATCTTTATGGTAGACTGCTTGCTGTTGCCGACAGGATTGAATACCTTACATTTGACTCCAAGGAAGATCGACAGACTAATGCAAAACGTTTTATGAATGCATTTTCACAGAGACCATTCAGAACATGGCAAATCATCGAAGAAAAAATCCAGCCATACCTTAATAAACTTTCTCCCGGGCAAAAAATCTTCTATAGCAAATTACTGGATGAAATTATCAGTAAGTTTAATGATGATGAATTTACAGATGATAGCAAGCTTGATGGCTTATATCTTCTTGGATACCATAATCAATCATATGCGTTAAGAAAAGATAGTGTAAATCAGGATGAGGAGGAGAATAGGAAATGAGTACATTGTCAAGAAAAATTGATTTTGCTGCTATTATTTCAGTAACCAACGCCAACCCGAATGGTGATCCTCTTAATGGGAACAGACCCCGAGAAAACTATGAGGGCTTTGGAGAAATATCTGATGTTTGTATCAAAAGAAAAATTCGAAACAGGTTTCAGGATATGGGTGAGAAAGTTTTTGTTCAATCGGATGACAGAGCAGATGATGGTTGTAAAAGTTTAAAAGAAAGGGCAGATAGTTGTAAAGCCTTAAAGGAAGAAATTGATAAGAAGAAAAATGCGGATAGGGATAAATGTATTGCTATTGCCTGTAAAGAATGGATTGATGTAAGAACTTTCGGGCAAGTCTTTGCATTCAAAGGCTCAGAAGTATCTCTTGGAATAAGAGGTCCTGTTTCAATTCATCCAGCAATTAGCGTTTCTCCTGTTGATATCGTTAGCATGCAAATCACAAAAAGTGTTAACAGTGAACCAGGTAAGGAAAGCAAAGCGTCTGACACAATGGGGATGAAGCATCGAGTAGAATTTGGATTGTACGTAATAAAAGGCAGCATTAATTGTCAACTTGCTGAAAAGACAGGTTTTTCTGATGAGGATGCAGAAAAGTTAAAGGAAGCATTAAAAACGCTGTTTGAAAACGATGCTTCGTCTGCAAGACCTGAAGGAAGCATGGAAGTATGTAAATTGTATTGGTGGAAGCATCCCGGCAAGACTTCAGCAATAACGTCTTCAAAAGTACATAGAAGCCTAAAGATTAAACAAAAGACTAATAAAATTCCAAAAAGTATAGACGATTATGAAATAACTCTGGAAAAACTTAATGGCGTAGAGGTTGAAGTATATGACCTTGTATAAAGAGGATGACTATCTTCAACTCTCTGGGATTCAGCACTTTGCTTTTTGTAAACGACAATGGGCATTAGCATATATAGAATTACAATGGGCAGATAATCTTAGAACAGTTGAAGGAGAACTTCTTCACAAGCATGCCCATGATGGGTATTTTTCCGAGAAAAGGGGTGAATTGATCATTTCACGTGGGATGCCAATTCACTCCTCTACCCTCGGAGTTAGTGGACAATGTGATGTTGTAGAATTCAGAAGAGATGACAAAGGAGTTCCTCTTTTTGGGAGAGAAGGCCTATATACAGTAACACCGGTTGAGTATAAAAAGGGAAAACCTAAAAAAGACGATATTGATATTCTTCAGTTGACCGCTCAAGCCATGTGCTTAGAAGAGATGTTATGCTGTAATATTGAGTATGGCTATATTTATTATGGGGAAACAAAGCATAGGACCATTGTTCAGTTTAGCGATGAATTACGGGAAAAAGTCAGAAGATTATTTAACGAAATGCACCAGATGTTTGAAAGAAAATACACCCCAAAAGTTAAACGTACCAAAAGTTGCAATGCGTGTTCGCTTAAAGATATTTGTCTGCCTGCTCTCAATAAAACGATGTCAGTTGAAGATTATGTTTCTCAACATGTTAATGAGGATGAGGTGTAATGAAGAAACTATTAAACACTTTGTTTGTATCTGCACCTGACCGATACCTCTCACTTGATGGAGAAAATGTTGTTATCCAAGCAGGTGAAAAAGAAATTGGCAGAGTTCCATTACATAATCTTGAGTCCATTGTGACATTTGGATATACAGGAGCTAGCCCTGCTTTGATGGGAGCATGTGCATCAAGGAATATTAGTTTAAGTTTTATGACTTCCCACGGGAGATTTTTAGCTCGTGTAACTGGTGAAGTAAAAGGTAATGTAACTCTTCGTAGGGAGCAATACCGAGTTGCTGATGATCCAATAAGAAGTATAAAAATAGCCAGAAATATTATAACCGCTAAAATTTATAATTCAAAATGGATTATTGAACGTGCAATAAGAGATTATCCTTTGAGATTAGACATAGAAAAATTAAGAGCAAAATCAAAAATGTTAAGTAATTCTCTTCATATGGCCCGTAATGCTATAAATGATGGAGATCTCAGAGGGATTGAAGGTGAAGCGGCCTCATTATACTTTTCAGTATTTGATAATTTAATATTACAACAAAAAGATGAATTTAAATTTAATGGACGGACAAAACGTCCACCACTTGATAAGGTTAATGCAATGTTATCTTTTGCTTATACCATGCTTGCAGGCATGTATGCGTCAGCCCTTGAAACAGTTGGTTTGGATCCGTATGTAGGATTTTTTCATAGAGATAGACCTGGAAGGATATCCCTTGCACTGGATCTAATGGAAGAATTAAGATCTGTTTTTGCTGACAGATTTGTTCTTACAATAATAAACAAGCGAATAATTAACGAAAGGGGGTTTATGCAAAAAGAAAATGGAGCAGTTTATATGGATGATAAAACAAGAAAAGATTTTTTATCAGCCTGGCAGAGCAAGAAACAGGAAATAATCATTCATCCATTCTTAGAAGAAAAAGTTGAGTGGGGAATGGTTCCATATGTTCAATCTATGCTTCTTGCAAGGTATATACGAGGAGATTTAGATGAGTATCCACCATTTTTCTGGAAGTAGGGATAGTATGTTAGTTTTGATTACATATGACGTTAATACAGAGACAGAAGCTGGTAAAAGAAGACTGCGTAAAGTAGCAAAACAATGCGTTAATTATGGGGTTAGAGTACAAAATTCAGTCTTTGAATGTGTAATGGATAACGCAAAAAGCAGACAGGTTAAAGCTATTCTGGAAGAGATTATTGATAGAGAGAAGGATAGTCTAAGATTTTACTACTTAGGGAATAATTATAAAGGGAAAGTAGAGCATATAGGAGCAAAGAAAACTTTTAATGTAGAAGATGATTTGTTTTTTTAGTGCGAATATGAAGTAAACATTTAAATAATAGTTTTCTCGCACTAAAAAATGGTTACATTTATATACAATTATTATATATTGTGTTATTATATACTTAATAAATGAGTTTATTTTTATTCAAACCTAACAACTTAAATTCTTATTTTTTATACATTTTTGCTGTCGCTCCCTACGCGGGAGCGTGGATTGAAAGGTTGCCGTAAGGGCTAAAAGCAAGCCAGGGCCAAGTCGCTCCCTACGCGGGAGCGTGGATTGAAAGACTACTCGTAAACCTAAGCTGGTTGGCTTATACGTCGCTCCCTACGCGGGAGCGTGGATTGAAAGCTTTCCCGCCAATTAGGCACACCAAATAAAAAAAGTCGCTCCCTACGCGGGAGCGTGGATTGAAAGAGCAGCGCACTAAACAACTTGCTTGATGTGTCCATGTCGCTCCCTACGCGGGAGCGTGGATTGAAAGTAGAATCTCTAACCTTTTCGCTTCGAGATCGTCTAAGTCGCTCCCTACGCGGGAGCGTGGATTGAAAGAGCACCGCCACCGTTACCGTGAATACAGCAAAGCGTCGCTCCCTACGCGGGAGCGTGGATTGAAAGGCTATGCAAGCCGCAAAAAATGTTTTTCCTGTTCCCGTCGCTCCCTACGCGGGAGCGTGGATTGAAAGATCAACAAACCGCACCAATAGGCGGTAAAGTAGAGTCGCTCCCTACGCGGGAGCGTGGATTGAAAGAGTTTACGGCAGTTTTATTACGGCAACCTTTACATGTCGCTCCCTACGCGGGAGCGTGGATTGAAAGGCGATACCGTTCCGCAACCATGCGCCAGGTCAACGTCGCTCCCTACGCGGGAGCGTGGATTGAAAGGTTACGGAAGATAGGCAGAACAGCGCTCGAAGAAAGTCGCTCCCTACGCGGGAGCGTGGATTGAAAGATGAAACACTAAAAGGAAATGACAATATCCTTGAGTCGCTCCCTAC
>DUSJ01000273.1 GCA_012842645.1 Clostridiaceae bacterium
TAGTCAATGAAAACAGCCAGCAGTATGACGATACCTTTTATGACGTACTGCCAGAAAGAGTTAACGTTCAGGAGGTTCAGCCCGTTGTTCAGAACACCGATAATCAGGCCGCCGATCAGGGTACCGCCGATCTTGCCGTAACCACCGGCCATACTGGTTCCGCCTACAACAACAGCGGCTATAGCGTCCATTTCCGCGCCTTCACCTGCGGTAGGCTGCCCGGAATACATACGGGATCCAAGAACTATACCTGCCAGTCCTGCCATCAATCCCGAATAAGCGTATATCAGGAACTTGACCCTGGAGACTTTTATACCGGAGAACTCGGCTGCCTGGGCATTGCCGCCGACTGCATATATGTACCGGCCCGTTTTCGTTTTGTTCATTATAAGTGCTGTCACTATAAGAACGATTATGAGGATTATCACAGGAGTAGGAACGGGACCGATGTATCCTGCGCCGAGGAATTGCCATTCTTTTGTAACGACTCTCACCGGCGAACCACCGGTATAGACATATGCCAGACCCTTGGCGATGTTCATGGTAGCCAGCGTGACGATAAACGGGGGAATGGTAGTCCTGGATATTACGACTCCGTTGAACATACCGAAGACCAGTCCTACAAGGACACCTACCAGCAAAGCGACGGGCAGGGGCAGGTTATACCTGACGACCGATCCGGCTGCCAGGCACCCGGACAATGCGATGATAGAACCGACGGACAGATCGATCCCGCCCAATATGATGACCATCGTCATGCCGCAGGCAAGGAACAGGTTCGTTGATATCTGTCTCAGGACATTGAATATATTCTTCATGGTCAGAAAAGTGTTTTTGGTGATCGGATTCAGGGATAAAAACAGGCACAGCACTATAAGGGCTATGATGATTCCCATGTTATCCCTGAACCACTGGACGGCACCATTCAGGAATAAAGCAAAGGGGCTTTTTTTATTTCTGCTTGCCACTCTGTCCATTTCATCTCCTCCTTGAATATATAAGGCTATTTTGCCGCAAGTTTCATAATTTTTTCCTGCGTAATCTCTTTATGCCCCAGGCATCCCGTTATCCTGCCTTCGCACATGACATAGATACGGTCGCTCATGTTGATGAGCTCAGGCATTTCTGAAGATATCATGATGATAGCCATGCCGGATTTTGCAAGGTTGTTCATGATAGCATATATTTCTGACTTGGCGCCTACATCCACGCCCCTGGTGGGTTCGTCGAGGATCAGTATCCTGGGAGATGTGGCCAGCCATCTGCCGATCATGACTTTTTGCTGGTTTCCGCCCGAAAGCTTTCCTATAGCTTGTTCCATGGACGGCGTCTTGGTCGACATCATGTCTATGTATTTCTGGGTTATGTCTTCTTCTTTCTTTCGATTGACAAAAATGCCCTTGATAAAATCTTTCAATACTTCAATCGTAGAATTGAATCTCACGCTTTGAATCAGGTACAGCCCTTCCAGCTTGCGGTCCTCGGGTACAAGGGCTATTCCATGCTTTATGGCATCAGACGGGCTTCTGATGACCACTTTTTTGCCGTCGATATAAATATTGCCGGAATATCCTTTTGTGAGGCCGAAAATGCATTTCATCACTTCGCTTCTTCCAGCGCCCACAAGTCCGGCAAAACCGACTATTTCTCCTTTTCTGACCTCGAAGCTTACGTCTTTGACTATTTTATGGTCCGAGATGTTTTCACACTTAAGCATTACTTCTCCGTCTTCCTGGAAGTCTCTCGTGTAATAGTTCTTGAGCTCGCGGCCCACCATCATGGATATCAGTTCGTCATTGGTAGTCTCACTGACTACTCTTGTTCCTATGTATGAACCGTCCCGCATGACGGTGACCCTGTCGCATATTTCAGCCAGTTCGCTCATTCTATGTGAAATATAGATGATACCTACTCCTTTTGAGGTAAGGTTTCTCATGGTCTCGAACAGGAACTTGACTTCCTTTTCAGAAATGGAGGAGGTAGGTTCATCCATGACAAGAATTTTCGAGTTGTATGAAATGGCCTTGATTATTTCGACCATCTGCTGCTGTGCGATTGTCAGGTCCCTGACCAGCGATTTGGCATCGATGTTGATGTCATAGCTGTCTATTAGTTTCTGGGCCTCTTCGTGCATTTTCGTGGCATTCACCAACCCGCCCTTCATCGGTTCCCTGCCGAGGAAGATGTTTTCCGCCACGGTCATGTAAGGCACCAGGACCAGCTCCTGGTGGATGATGGAGATGCCGTTTCTCTGCGCATCCTTGACGCTTCGGATCTCGACTTTCTTACCCTCGATGAAAATTTCACCCTGGTCAGCGGCATAGATCCCGCCCAGCACTTTTATCAGGGTAGACTTTCCTGCGCCGTTCTCACCGATGATCGCATGGACTTCGCCTGCTCTCAGTTCGAAATCTACTGCCTTGAGCGCATAAACGCCAGGAAATGTTTTGTGTATGTTTTTCATCTGCAATAAAACATTGGTGGACAACCGATCACCTGCTTTCCTCCTGGTTTTAAAGCAGGGCGTTGCAAAACGCCTGATATGGGTGTCCAGAGCGTTTTGCAACAACCCCCATGATTATTTTACAGTTTTTACTGCCAGGAATCTATCCCGTATTGATTCACGTTTTCAGATGTAATGAGGAATGTTTCAACGGGATATCTGGCGTCTACCTTTTCTCCTGCCAGGTACTTGTACATAACTTCAACGGAGATCTTGGCTATGTTGATGGGTGACTGGGCTCCGGTTCCTTCGATGAGGGAATTTCCGCTTGCAAGCTCCTTCTTGATATCAGGAGAACCGTCAACACCGTAAATGAGAACATCTTTCAGTCCTGCAGCGTTGGCGGCAGCAAGGGCTCCAAGGGCGGTAGGATCGTTTCCGCCGAAGATTGCAACTACATCACTGTGAGCCTGGAGAAGGTCTTCAGCGATACCCATTGCTACTTCAAGGTTGCCCTTTGCATCCTGAACGGCAACAATATCAAATCCCTTGCCTTCTATGGCATCCCTGAATCCTCTTTCCCTGTCGTTGATTGAGTTCATGGTAGGAGAGTTAAGGATAATGAGTTTGCCGCCGTTGGGTACCTTCTTGACAAGGTCCTGGCCGCATACGAAACCTGCGTTGTAGTTGTCAGAGCCAACGTATGAGAAGCAATAAGACAGGTCAGCTACTTCTGTGTCGAAGTTAAGTATCGGTATGCCTGCTTCCTTGAGCATATCGAGTGCTGGCAGAATACCTTCGGCCTCCGCAGGGTTCAGGAATATAGCGTCGATACCCTGGGTGATCATGTCTTCAATCTGTGTGATCTGGCGGGTAACATCATTGGCAGGGTCGGTGGTAATCAGCTTGTCGCCTCTTGATTCGACGCCTTCACGGATGGTCTTTTCAAGGATAACAAAGAAGGGGTTGGTACCATCCATGCAGGTATAACCGAAAGTCCAACCGTCGGCCGGTCTTTCTCCGAGAGGCAGGTTCGTGTTTCCTCCTGACGGAGCGCTCGATTCCGAAGGCTTTGGAGTTGATGTGGTTGTGCCGGTATTGCCGCCGGTGGTGCCTGTGGTTCCCTGCTGGCCGCATCCGCTGAACAGCAGAACAACACACAATGTTGCGCATAACAGTACACTTAGAAATTTCTTCATCCAGAATTCCTCCTCCTTATTTTGATTGGTAAGTAAATTGTATTTGAGCGGGTATTATTTTACACCTGCATTATGTAATGACTATGACATTACATTTGTAATGCATTTTTTTGAAAATCTCATAGTGTTTTGTCATTGAGGCAACCCGGACAGCACATGCTTTGGTGAAAGGGGAAGGGAGAGAGGATGACAGATGTCATTATGAGCGCGGCGAAGAATTATGTCAGCTTTTTTAAAACGGCTGTAGGTTTTAATGGAACCGCTGCCGAGACAATTTGCCGATGTTATGTTATTCTATATATTGAACTGTATATTAAGCAGTTGTCAGATCAGAGGAGGGAAATCCATGAACAAAACGCCGCACATAGAAGTTGACAGGGAAGGTATCATAGCCAAGACCGTGCTTTTGCCGGGAGACCCGTTAAGAGCTAAGTTCATAGCTGAAAAGTATCTTGATGATGTTATCCAGTTTAACAAGGTCAGGAACATGTTCGGATATACCGGTACCTACAAGGGCCGGAAAGTCTCTGTAATGGGAACGGGGATGGGAATGCCTTCCATAGGCATATATTCATATGAACTCATCCATAATTACGGGGTCGAAAACCTTATAAGAGTAGGGTCATGCGGAAGCTACCAGGAGCATGTCAGGGTCAGGGATGTGGTCATTGCCATGGCCGCTTCCACCAACTCAAACTTTGCAAGCCAGTATAATCTTCCTGGCACATTCGCGCCCACCGCATCGTGGAAGCTTCTTAGAAAGGCCGTAGAGATTGCCGGGCAGAAGAACATTGAAGTAAAGGTTGGCAATATCCTGTCCTCCGATATTTTCTATAATGCTGATCCCGACGCGTGGAAAAAGTGGGCAGGCATGGGCATACTGGCTGTGGAAATGGAAGCAGCCGCCCTGTACATGAATGCCGCGAAGGCAGGAGTAAATGCGCTTTGCATCCTGACCGTATCGGATTCTCTTGTGACCCATGAAGAAACCACGTCTGAAGAACGGGAAAAATCCTTCACACAGATGGTAGAGATAGCTTTGGAACTGGCGGAATGAGTAAGAAAAGGGACTATATTTTCACTCATTTCGAGTATTGGAAAATGTGATGGGCTGGCGCATCCTCAGAGCCGCAAAAGCGGCACAAAGGATGCGCCTTATATGTTTGACGAGTTGCACCCCCGTCATGGGTTTTGTTGACAATGCGGTTTTCAGGATGCAATACACAGGTGACGCTTCGGACGGGGAGCTTGCGCTGCCTATGATAAGGGAGATTCAGCCTGATCTTCTCATTACGGATATCAAGATGCCCTTCATGGATGGGCTTACCTTGATCAAACTTGTGCGCAGCGAGCTTCCAAGGACAAAAATCGTTATAATCAGCGGGTACGACGATTTTACATACGCACAGCAGGCTATCCGCATGGGCGTTGACCAATACCTGCTCAAACCGATCATTAAGGACAAACTGGTTGAGATACTGGTGGAACTGTACGGGAAAATGAACGAAGAGCGGCAGCAGCAGGAGTACATAGAATATTTCCGGCGGGAAGCCCAGGAGTATGAAAACTTTTCACGCAGAAGTTTCTTTGAGAAAATTGTTACCGGCGTGCTGAACGAATCGGAGATCATAGAGACCGCCAGGTCCATGGATATGGATATCGAAGCCCCATTCTACAATATAGTGCTTTTCTCGCTCAGCAGCGCGGAATATGACGGAAGCGCGCCGGAGATATATACCGAAAACCTTGCTTCATTGCAGGATGACGTTACGAAGCTCTTTATAGGCAGACCCGAGCTGATCCTGTTCAGGTGGAACATCACGATATACGCTGTCCTGGTCAGGGGATCCGAGGATGACATAGTCACCAATACTATCGAATGCATAAAAAATATACGTGATCGCTGCCTTGCCGCAGGGAATGATGTAGGCTGGTATATAGCAAGGGGGACGCCTGTGCCGCGTCTCAGCGCCCTGCCTTCGTGTTTTGCCGAGGCAAGCCGAATATTGTCTTATCGTTATTTATGTCCAGACGAACATATCCTGACAGAGGCAAGCATTCAGGACTTAAGGGAAAACAGCCGCTTCCGGGCAGGCACGTGCAGCAATGAGATTGATACCGAACATGTAAGAAAGTTTCTGAGCGGCGGAACAGAAAATGAAATCGAGGACTTCCTCGAACAGGTGCTTGAAAATACCGGGGAAAGGGTCGTTTCCACAGCACTGCTTTGCAGGTACCTGGCCATGACAATCTACTTTGCGGCGCTGAAATACCTTGAAATGATAGGATGCAGCATCGACAGCCTTTGGTCGATAGATTTATGGCCGAGCGACAGCATAGCCACTGCCGGGGATTTAAGGAATTATGCCCGCGAGGTCATCAGGCGCGCTATCGATCTGCGCGACCGGGAAAGCACCAGGCGTCAGCATGTTCTGTTGAAACAGGCGATAGATTATATTGACAAAAATTTTTCCGATCCATCCATCTCACTCGATAAAGTCGCAAAAAACGTCAACATCAGTCCCAGTTACCTGTCGGCAGTCTTCAGTCAGGAAGTAGGGCAGACATTGACCGAGTACATCACATCAAGGCGCATCAATGAAGCGAAAAATATGCTCCGCAATACGGACATGAGGCTTAGCGAAATCGCATTCGCAGTTGGTTACAAGGATCCGCATTATTTCAGCTTTGTGTTCAGGAAAGTGTCGGGCTGCACGCCCAGTGATTATCGAAGAGGGACAGGCAGTGAGCATTAATAACAGGCGTAAAGACAACAAAAAAATAAAAATGCAGAGAAGTCTCTGGAATATGATCCTTATGGTATCACTGCCGCTGATGACAGTCATTGTTATGCTGGCGTCAGTCGGGATAGTATATGCGTTCCGGTACCATGCGATTCTGAACAACGTTACTATGGCTTCTGAGTTTAACCAGAACTTCAAGGACGATGTGGATCTGAAAATGTATTATTACGTGATAGACAGCCAGTACTCGGTGGGCCTTCCCCTTGAAGAAGTGAAGTCCGCGAAGGAAATAGCCCAGAAACTATACGATACCACGATGAA
>DUSJ01000274.1 GCA_012842645.1 Clostridiaceae bacterium
AATTAACACTTTATTCATATCTATTTCAAAATTCATGTTTATAATGATACCTGCAAGAACAGAAAATATATAAAGAAAGGAGCAGGTATTATGGAAGATAACAACAGGAATGATTTGACCCAGAACAACCATGAAAACAGATGGGTTTATCCGGGCAGTTACTACCAGAGCAGCAACAGTTATTATCAGGGCTCTGAAAATAGATATGATTACCGCTATGATGACCTGAAAACTGCCGGCTTTTACAATGAGAGTTATAAGAAACCCACCAAGGGAAAGCTTAAAAGTCTTATTGCTCCAATGATAATAGTCGCTCTGATAAGTTCCCTGCTGACAGGAGGGATCGTAGGAGCTTATTTCACATATGGTCTTCCCCAGAACATTGCCGGAAATAATAATGGCGGAACAGGAGGCACTGGGACCGCAGGCGGCACACTGGTCAGTGAAGGCGGGATAAAGCGCATCGAAATAGTTGACAACTCTACGTCGGCTGAGACTGCGGTGGCAGAAAAAGTGGGTCCTTCTATAGTGGGGATTAAAGTTACTTATTATGTCAGCGATTGGGTCTTTGGTTCCTCACGGAGTGAAGGACAGGGATCCGGCATTATTTACAGGAGCGACGGGTACATCATAACGAACAACCATGTGATTGAAAACGCAATGGCAAGGTCGACAGGCAATACCCTTGCGCAGAACGCGAAGATCGAGGTCATACTTCCGAACCAGGTGGATGATCCTTATGAGGCAAAAGTCATTGGAAGAGACCCCAATACCGATATCGCAGTGCTGAAAATCGACGCCTCGGAACTTCCGGCCGCCGAGTTTGGCGACTCGGACCAGGTGAAAGTCGGGGAAAAGGCCATAGCCATCGGAAACCCGGCAGGTCTGGAATTTATGGGTTCCGTCACATCGGGAATAATAAGCGGACTCAACCGTAAGGTCGAATTCAGCGACGGCACGATTTTAAGGCTGATTCAGACAGATGCGGCCATTAATCCCGGTAACAGCGGAGGAGCCCTTTTGAACTCGGAGGGCAAGGTTATAGGTGTAAATACCTCCAAAATAGGAGGCACGATGTACGAAGGGCTTGGATTTGCCATCCCGTCCAACAAGGCTAAAGAAGTAGCCGAAAGCCTGATCAAAAACGGAAATGCTCCCGCAGGACCGAAGATCGGCATTACTGTGGATACGAGATTCAACGAAGAGTATGCCGCAAGATACAATGTTCCTGTAGGAGTCCTCGTAACTGAAGTGGAACCTCTCAGCGCCGCTTTCAAAGCTGGTATAAAAGCCGGGGACATAATTACGGAATTCAACGGTGTCGTTGTAAAATCCCTCGGTGAACTTAATGAGCAGAAAAATAAGTTCAAACCAGGGGATAAAGTTACGGTCAAGCTGTACAGGATGCCTCAGCGCGGCAAGGCCAGCGATGGCGAGTATTTGACCGTAGAATTGATCCTTGATGAAGATAACGGTTGATTAATCAAATATTTAATGACGGAAACCACGCGGGTGCCATGAATATGGCACCTGTTTTTTATGCTGTATTATATTAATTATTACTTATTTTGACAGCATTTTTCGCCGTTTTCCGCATTTATTACATTTCCGACCGCATTTATTACATTTGGCAACAAAAAATTTTTCTATGTAGTATATTCAATATCGGATAACTTGTCGCGCTGATACCTGGCCAAAGATCTGTACCTTAGGCGGGCATAGTGATAAACGGAAGCAAACAAAAAAATAACTCCTGCTCCCCCCGCTGGAAGTGTATGATATCCGTTTGCTTCGTTTATTATCAGAGCGCGATTTCGGGCATTATATCCGGGAAAAGTATCGCAGCAATACTTTTCCCGGGTATAACAGCTTGTGTTGTATAAGCCAAACTTAGCTTGCATCAGGTTCTTCATCATACGGACGACTTTCCAGGCTCTGCCGGGTATCTGCAATCGTAATATTGGAGCATCACCGTGCAAAACGGTTGTATAAAGCTTGATGATTATATTGAGGGATTGTTATGATGCAGAGGATTTCAGGCAAGCTGACGGATTACCTTCTTGCAAAGAATATCATCATGCCGGATGACAGGGAGATTTATATCTATGGCATCATGGCACTGATCTCTACTGTTGTGAATTTCTTTGTTATCCTCTTTCTCGGCATATTTTTGGGGCTGTTTTACGAAACACTTGTATATTTGTTCGGATTTGCACTGTTAAGAAGCTATTGCGGAGGCTATCACGCCAGGACCCAGATCGGCTGCGTATTTAGTTCTGTAACCATGTATCTGTTTTCTATGGCTGTGTACCACTACCTTCCCATGGAATACAGGCGTATGTTTTCCATGATACTGACAGCGGCATGCTTTGTTTTTATATATGCTATAGCACCTGTAGAGCACAAGAACAGACCTTTCGAAGGCGACGAATACAGGAAGTTCCGAATGGCTGCAAGGATAATTGCGCTTGTGTATGTCCTTATTGTTTACTCTATAAGCATATTCGTTTATCAGCTTATAATGGCAGCTATAGTATTGTCCCTGGTTATGCTCAGCGTTTCCATAGGGCTGGCATTAGGTATAGTTTTCAATGAAAGGAGTGAATATTGATGAAGGGCTTTGGTTATTTCATCGCTAAAGTGCTTGCTGCTCTGGCATTCTCGGCTGCATTCCTGAGCAACTTCACAAGCTGCATTTATTTCTACAATCAGCCCAAGATGCCCGAAAAGGTAAGAATATTAAAGCATTGATTTTAAGCATACTGAATTGTCCTTGAAAATCCCAGCCCAGTGATGAACAGGGTTGGGATTTATATATTGAATATGCCTTTGGCTTATTGTTGTTTTACCATATTGCGGGGAGAGACATTGAAAATGCATAAACAGTTCTGTTATGATAAAATTGGAAAATGTAATTGCTTAAGCAATATCGTCGAATCGCAAGGTAATTTATCATTTTTAGGCGCGGGGGAGATAATGCAGATCGCATTTTGTGATGATGAAAAAGCCTATGTTGACCTTATGGCAGGTTATGCCAGAAAATTCCTCTCTGCCAATGAAAATGTAATAGGTAACGTAAATATCGACAAGTATTCTTCGGGGGAAGAGCTGCTTGAAGCTTACAGGCAGGGAAAATGCTATGACCTGATATACCTGGATATCAGGATGAAGGAACTGAACGGTTTTGAAACCGCGAAAGAAATAAGGTTATTGGACAGCAAGGCCATGATAATTTTCGTCACATCATTGGGCGACTACATACTTAACTGCTTTGAATACCGTCCGTTTTGGTTCATAATCAAGCCTGTTTCGGAAGAAAAATTCGGGTACGTCTTTAATCGTGCCATGATGGAGATCACAAATACAAGGACACGGAAATACTCCTTTTACACAAAAGAGTACGGAAGTCTTTACATTGATGTAGACAGGATAATTTACCTGGAAAGCGTACTTCGCAAGATTAACATTTATACTGCGATGGAGCAGTATACCTACTATGCGAGCCTGTCCGAAGCGGAGGAAAAACTGAAAAAATATGATTTTGTGAGAATACATAAGGGATACCTGGTAAATATGGCGTATATCCAGCGGATAAACAAGAACAATGTTGTGCTTAAGAGCAATATTGCTCTGCCGTTAAGCGAAAGACGCTATAAACATGTATTTGACAGCTTTACCAGTTATCTTGCGAGGTGCTCGATATGATACAGGACTTACCCATGCTTTTGGTCGAGGCAGCGACATCTCTCTTTGACGTTATTCTCATGGTAACGTTCTTAAATGGTTTTCTTATTGAAAAGGAAATTTCTCTCACCAGGAAGATTCTGGCTGTTTTAACAGCTTCAGCCTTAGTGTTTACAGGCAGCATCCTGTTTTCCAGGCATTCCGTTGCGATGATGCTGAATTATTTTCTGATAACGTTAATTTTCTCAATTGTCATGTACAATAACAAGCTCGTTCATAAGCTTTTTTCATGTGTTCTGCTGCTGGCCATTCTGCTTGTGGTTGAATTTATCACAGCCATGATGCATATTTGGATCACGGACCTGGATGCAGCCACCATTCGCTCTGATCCTTTTATGATGTTTGTCGGCGTAATAATTAAAAATGTCATTTCACTGGCAGCTATCCGCATCATATGCAGCTACAGGAAATCCAGTATCAGGGACGCGGGAAGACTGTATACTTTTTTCCTTATGATAGTCCCTGTCATCAGTATAATGGTATCCATAATCATATTTGAAATCGCCCGTAAATATAAGATCGAGGATATATCCATTATCCTGGTCGCATTTCTTGGGCTGATGTATATAAATGCCATTGTTTTTGCGCTGTTTGAATCAATCATGCGCCACCTGGACAAGGAATACAAGTACCAGATGATAGAAAACCAGCTGGAAATGCAGATCAGTCATTACAAAAAGCTCGCAGAAAACAGGGAGATACTTTCCGAGGTGGTCCATGATTTCAAAAACCATCTCAACTGCATCTATAACCTTTATAAATACGATAAAGGAGACGAGCTGGGGAAGTACATAGAAAACCTGATAAGCGTATCAGACACCGAAAAAGTCATAGATACAGGGAACCCTGTAATAGACGCACTTTTGCACGACAAATCCAATGCTGCCCAAAAGGAAGGAATCAATTTCAGGCATGTGCTTAACCTGCCGTCCGATCTCAATATCGCATACAGCGATATCTGCGCGGTACTGGGCAATTCCCTGGATAACGCCATCGAAGCCTGCAGACGGATCGAGGACAAGAACATCAGCAGGGACATAGAACTGTCAATGAATTACCGGGATTCATACCTTGTGATCGTAGTCTCAAATACCATCGACAAGCCGCCTCAGAAGGAAGGGAAATTCTTCAAGTCGTCCAAGGAATCCTCGGGACTTCATGGGCTTGGCATGCAGAGCATTGAAAGAACTGTCAGGAAATACAGCGGCAACATGGTCGTAAAAAACGACAGCAGCCGCTTTACCCTTGAAATAGTAATGTCACTATCTTAACAGGATAAAAACATCAGATCAGCCGTATGTCCCTTCACTCCGGCTAACTTATCAAAATCCATGTCTTTATCGCATTTCATAAAGGATCGTCATGGCAGGCTTATGAGGCTGCAGACGACCCGGGGGATCATTCATGTCTTTGGGTAAAAGCAACAATCATCCTGGCCGTGCCGCCCGGTCTATTAGGCAGATAAAAACTTTTTTTAGGCCAGGTTATGAATTATAATTAAAATGTCTCTGCCGCTTTTTGCATGATACGGGCAGATATACGCAAGCAGTTCTGAATGAAGGATGGACTGAAAATGGCTGTAAGAAGAATTTTCGTCGAGAAAAAGCCGGGCTTTGACATCGAAGCGGCCGGCCTTTGTCAGGATATCAGGGAGAACCTTGGCATCAAGGGGCTGGAAAAGGTAAGGATCCTGCAGCGCTATGACGTGGAAGGGATCACCGACAGTGATTATGAAAAAGCAAAAATCATGGTCTTCTCAGAACCCCCGGTTGATATAGTTTACGAAGAGAATCTTATCATACCCGA
>DUSJ01000275.1 GCA_012842645.1 Clostridiaceae bacterium
AGAATATAATTCATGTCCCGGGCTATCAGCCCCGAAACCATCCCTTCTTCCCTGGTGCCCAGCGTGACGGTGTTGGTCACCGGGTCCTTGCCTATAACATACCTCGGTTCGGGAAGGTTTATTCCCAATCCCTTTCGCTGCCCGATGGTATAGCTTGCTATTCCTTTGCTTTTGCCCAGCTTGTTACCCAGCTTATCGACAAAAGTTCCTTCAGGGATATCGATACCTTTGTATTCCTTTATGAAGTCAATGTAACTGCCGTTCCTGACAAAGCATATGTCCTGGCTGTCGGGCTTCCTGGCGTTGACCAGGCCTTTTTGCATGGCTATCTCCCTGATCTCGGCCTTCGTATAGTCCCCGAGGGGAAGAAGCAGCCTTTCCAGTTGGCCCTGTGTCAGCATATAAAGCACATAGCTCTGATCCTTGGACAGATCGGCAGCCTTTTTAAGATTATATCTTCCGGTCTTTTCGTCGTATATCACCCTGGCGTAATGGCCGGTGGCAATATAATCCATGCCCAGTGCCATTGCCTTGTCCAGCATGGTCTGGAATTTCACATACTGATTGCAAGCGATGCACGGATTCGGGGTCTCTCCTGCGAGATAGGAATCTGCGAAATAGCTGACCACCTTTTCTTCAAACAGCTGTTTCATGTTAAGGACATAAAAAGGTATGCCGAGCTTGAACGCAACAGCCCTTGCATCCTCCACGTCCTCAAGGGAACAGCACGTCCTGGTCCTGATACCCTCGCACACGACAGGCTCGTCCCACAGTTTCAATGTCACTCCATATACTTCATAACCCTGATCCAGCAGCAAAGCGGCAGCAACGCTCGAATCGACCCCGCCGCTCATTCCTACCATCACTTTTTTCTTTTTCATATCTTTCTGTCCGTTTTCCTTTATTTAACCGCTATTTTTGCACTGTTTGCCTCAACTATATATAATACATTATCTCTTCCCAGCCATTAAGGCGTTTGTATTCGCTGACCAGGTCCCCGAGGGTGACCGAATCGACGATGCTGTTGATGCGTTCGTCTATCCTGTCCCATACCTTCTGCCTGAGACAGATCTGGATCGGATCAACCGGATTGCCGTCATCGTTTTCATTGATAACTGAAAGGTTCCCTTCAAGCGCCCTGAGTATATCCCCTACTTTTATGCTGTCCGGTTTCATTGCAAGAATATACCCGCCCTGCGCCCCCTTAATGCTTTTTACAAGTCCGGCCTTTCTGAGGACAGCGAAGACCTGTTCGAGATAATTCGCGGATATCCCCTGCCGCTGTGCCACCTCGCTCAACGCCACATGCCCTGAGCCGGAGTTAATAGCCAGGTCCACCATGGCCCGCAAACCGTATCTTCCTTTCGTGGTAATCTTCATTGCAATGCACCTTCCCGCAGTCATTTCAGCATTATCAGATCCCTGACCACCTCGCCGGCGATTATCAGCCCTGCGACTGACGGAACGAAGGATATGCTTCCTGGGATCTGTCGCCTTATCGTGCAGGTTCTTGTCGTTCCTTTTGGACAAACACATCCTGTCGCACAGCTGTTGCTCTCCTCTTCCATGGGTTTCACCGGCTGCTCCGGGGAATAGACGACTTTCAGCGAGTCGATACCGCGCTGTCTCAATTCTTTGCGCATGACCTTTGCCAGCGGATCAATTGTTGTCTTGTATATATCTGTCACTTCGAACTTTGTCGGATCCAGCTTGTTCCCCGCTCCCATGCTGCTTATAATCGGGATCCCTCTTCTTTTGGCCTGTACCGCCAGGTCAATCTTGGCCGTTACAGTATCCACCGCATCTACTATATAATCATAATCGTCCCTGATAAGCTCGTCCGCCTTTTCGGGAAGGTAAAAACTCCTTATGGCCTCGACTTCAGCCCTGGGATTGATCTCAATAATCCTTTCCTTCATTACTTCCACCTTGACCCTGCCTATCGTCTTTCGTGTGGCATGGAGCTGCCTGTTGATGTTGGTCAGGCAAATAAGATCATCATCAACAAGGACGAAATGTCCGACTCCCGCCCTGACAAGGCCCTCCGCAACGAACGTGCCTACGCCGCCAATACCAAATATGGCGACTTTGCTGTTTTTAAGCTTCTCAAGGTTTTCCTTTCCTATCAAAAGCTCGGTTCTCGAAAACTCATGCAGCATTCAATGCTCCTCACTTTCCGGTCTCATTTATGCCCTCCGGAGGTCGATTTGACACCGGGTGGCCTTAGATATTTCCCGACGGTATATGCAAGTAAATCCATCGGTATAGTATATCATAATTATAACTGATTTAGCTGATTTATGTTTGAACATGTCCAAAAATCAATCATAACAGGGATCCGGCAACTTTCTTATGACACGGCATATTATATTTCGGGTAAACACCGAAATGCAAATAGATATTTTAAGGCAGAACAGCTTATTTCCATATTTAAACTTTGGTTGATATGAAATTGGTATTATAGTAGAATAGGAAATAAATATTAATGTCCTGCAAGGGGGGTTCAATAATGGTTAATATCACCACACAAATGGTCCAGGTCTTTGCAATCTTTGTTGCATTCCTTGCATTGGGATTTGCAGCATGGTTGTATGCATGGGTTAAGTCCCAGCCTTCTTCAAACGCTCGTATCGCCGAAATCGGCGAATACATCCGCAGGGGCGCCAACACCTTTTTAAAACGCGAATACCTGGTATTGGCCCGTTTCACTGCGGTAGCAGCAGTTTTGATATTTGTGCTTCTCCCTCATCCTTTATGGGCGGAAAACGCAGACATAACCAAAAATATATGGATGACCGTATCCTACATTTTCGGAACGGTTTTATCGGCGCTTGCAGGTAAAATAGGTATCCAGATAGCCACAATAGCTAACATCAAGTCCGCTGAAGCCGCGCAGAAAGGCATTAAGCCTTCGTTCATGACTGGTTTCCGCGGCGGCGCAGTAATGGGTATGGCAGTCGTGGGCACAAGTCTTTTGGGTATCGCTGTTGTTTTAATGCTTGTCGGCGATGCTACATCAGTTCTTGGCTTCAGCTTCGGCGCCAGCTCTCTTGCCCTGTTTGCGAAAGCAGGAGGAGGGATCTTTACAAAAACAGCCGACATCAGCGCTGACCTGGTCGGTAAGGTCGAGCTGGGAATCCCCGAGGATGATCCCAGGAACCCCGCTGTCATAGCTGACAATGTTGGCGACAATGTCGGCGACGTGGCAGGCATGGGCGCAGACCTGTTTGACTCAAACGTTGCGTCAATGGCAGCTGCCCTGGTTATGGCGACAGCTTTAGGCGGAATCGCAGGCAAGAACGTAATCATGGTCTTTGCCTATGCTGCAGTAGGTCTCTTATCATCCATTATTGGCGTTGCTACTGCCCGTATTGGCAAAAACGGCGACCCCAGTAAAGCCCTTAACAGTTCCACATATGTGACAACAGCAGTTTACGCTGTTCTTACAGCTCTTGCCACATTCTTGTTTGGCTTTGAATGGCGTATATGGGGTGCGACAGCAGTAGGTTTGATAGTGGGTACGGTAATCGGCATCACCTCGGATTATTTCACCAATGACAACAAACCGCCGGTACAGGAAGTTGCCAAAGCATCCAAATCCGGGCCGGCATTCACCATACTGTCTGGTTTTTCATATGGTCTTCTGAGCTGTCTTCCCGCTTTGATCGGTATAGCTCTCTCCGCGCTTCTTGCGTTCAAAATCTGCTCTCCTCTGGGTGTTGCAATAGGACAGGAAGCAGAATACGGAATGTTCGGAATCTCAATGTCCGCTCTCGGTATGCTCTCGATCGTCGGTATGATCATATCCAACGACGCATACGGACCCATCGTTGACAATGCCCGTGGTCTTGCAGAAATGGGCGGTTTTGGCGAAAAAGTTATTGCCATTACCGACGAGCTTGACTCTGCAGGAAATACCGTCAAGGCTGTTACAAAAGGTTTCTCCATAAGCGCTGCAGGTTTAACCGTTATTTCATTGCTGGGCGCTTTCATGAGCGAAGTGAATACAGCTGCCCGGGAACTGGGGATTATTGCTGCAGGCGAATCGTTTATTAAGAACTTTGATATAATGGATCCGACCGTTTTCTTCGGGCTCATTATCGGCGTAGCTATTCCGGCTATCTTCTCAGCTATGCTGATGCTCGGCGTTGACAAGAACGCCCAGAGGATGGTTGCTGAAATTCATCGTCAGTTCGACACCATCCCGGGTCTCAAGGAAGGAAAAGAAGGCGTTAAGCCTGATTATGACAAGTGTATCGACATAGCAACTTCCGGCGCTCTTAAGGAGCTCATCCCTGCAGGGCTTGTCGCAATCCTGGCAACGATAGCGGTTGGCTTTATCGGCGGAGCGAGAGCAATCGGCGGCTACCTGACAGGAAACATAGCTTCCGGTCTTCTCCTTGCGCTCCTTATGTCCAATTCAGGCGGAACGTGGGATAATGCCAAGAAATACGTAGAAGCAGGCAATTGCGGCGGAAAAGGCTCGACTGCCCATAAATCGGCAGTTGTTGGCGACACAGTGGGCGACCCGTTCAAAGATACGGCAGGACCTTCAATCAATACCCAGATCACCGTTGTATCGCTGGTTTCCTCACTGCTCGCAGTAATATTCCTGCAGTTATCAATATTCTAAGCAGACATTGATCATGATAAAAGCCGAACAAGGGGAGCGAACATGCTCCCCTTTCGTTTTAGCGATATGTGAAGTGCATTTCCTTTACTTTTTGGCATTTATCACTGCCAGGAGGAATCGTCCCCCTGTGTGCCCGAGGAATCATTTTCCTGCGCCGCCTGCTTCCCTGGTCCTTTCCTCACGAACCTGTCATAGACGGGAATCAGAAAAGCAGTTATAAAGCTTAGCAATATTGCCATAAGTATTTCTTCCAGGAGCCTGGGAATCCAGAACAAAAAGAATCCGAGTTTCCTGAGGCTCTCATAATAGAGCATGATGATATAGCTGTTGATTGTCGTCACAGGCACTCCTGCCATTAGGAACGTCAGAAGCACCTTCAGGTAATACTTGTTCATGGGTGCTTCAGGGAATCTCTTGCGGACTGCGAAATCTAATATGAGCAGGAACAGCCCAATGACAGCAACAGCCAGAAGCCCAAAAATCAGGTAGTCCTTCCTTTTGCCCATAGATTCGAGGGCTTCGGAAATAACTGATTCAGGATAAAAATATGTGACCGCCACGTTGAACAAACCAACCAGGCCAAGGATGACAAAGGTTATCCAAAGACCTTTCTGGATCTTCTCGCTGTTCCGGTCCTTAAGAAATTTCCAAACCAATCCGGCTACTACTCCATCGATAATTGCAGTGATGGTCAAAAACGGCATATATGGGCCTTCGGGCTTGATCAGATATCCGGCGACATCCACAATGCCGCCTGAAATCCCGCCAAACAGCGGACCGAACAAAATCGCCGGCATTCTTGTAAAAACAGCCGCAAAGCTCACCCTCAATCCGGGTACACCCATGATGGATATCATTATGCTGATGCTTCTGAGCGCCAGAGAGATTCCAATGAGAAGTGCAGTCTGGATGATCTGGGTAAATTTGATTTTTGATGATAATTGATTCATTTTGCCTCCTTTCCTATCCTACTGTTACCATAAGAAAGAAGACACAGTAACAGCGGATGCGATACCGGCACCGCGAGCAGTCCTGCTCTTCGTTCAGGGACTCTACTCCCATTCCCTGACACTTAACGCGCCGGTACCTGTTCTGTTAACTTAATTATTTTGCTCCTTGCGAGCAATCTTCCATATTATACATCAACAGTATTCGATTGTCCATTTTTAATCGGGAATCATCGGATTGCAGGAAAGGTGTTTTCAGCGGCTCTCGGTGTTCTTTTTCTTGTTGCCGCGCGAAGGGATTGTCTTGTCCTTGTTCCTGACATATATATGCTTTATCCTGCTGTTGCCTGAATCCCTTTCATCTATTTCAAAGCACTTCAGCGCCCTGATCAAAGGCGTCAGCTTCGCGAAGCCGTAGTTTCTTGAGTCAAAATCCGGGCGCTTTTTCTGTATTAGGTTGCCCACATCAGCAAGAAATGCCCATCCGTTCTCATCGGCAACATCCGATATGGAGGAAGCTATAAGGTTGATGACATCATCACCTATCTTGCTGATGGGACCACTGATTTTCTTTGTATCACCCGTCTTTTGAGGTTCTTCGACCTCGGCCTCGGCTGCCTGCTGGGTGTTTGCATTTATAACTTCAATGTAGGTAAACTTATCGCACGCTGCAATAAACGGGTTTGGCGTCTTCTTCTCCCCGAAGCCGAAAACTTTCATGCCTGCTTCCCTCAGGCGTATGACAAGGCGGGTAAAGTCACTGTCGCTGGAAACTATGCAGAATCCTTCAACCTTGTCGTTATATAAAATATCCATGGCGTCGATTATCATGGCCGAGTCCGTTGAATTCTTCCCAGTGGTATAGCTGTACTGCTGGACAGGCGTAATGGCATTTTCCAGCAGTACATTCTTCCAGCCGCTTACATTCGGCTTCGTCCAGTCACCGTAAATGCGCTTTATGGTGGGGTTGCCATACTTGGCTATCTCCTCAAGTATTCCTTTTATATTGCTGTACGGAACATTCTCCGCATCTATCAGCACAGCAAGTCTGAGCTCTGATTTATCTTTCATTTTTATCCTCTCTTGATGGTTTGTTTTATTACTCCATTATACACCTTTTTGCTGGACTTTTGATTAATTACATAGTGTAACCCGGTTTTTTGTACAGAGTTTCTTCCTTTGAGAGTATATCAGGCTCATAAACGGTTTCTTTCCAACTTTCCCTCGGTACTTCCTCAAATGCTACTGAAACGCTTTTCTCATCAGTATTCAGGGTTTCGATGATGACCTGGGTTATTTTCTCCGTGCAAAGCTTTTTTTGATCCTCGGTCCTTCCGGGAAACAGTTTAACGATTACATGCGGCATATTATCTCCTCCTTATGATTTATATTAAATATCAATCACTGACACCGCTTCTTAATCTTTCAAGCACCTCTATCAGTTGGTTCCAGTCATGTATATGCAGGTGCTCGCAGTCCGGGGTTTTCATATTCCTGCACCACAGATTATCGATTTCAAGGTTCTCATACCATACCGGGAACATGCCTGCACTGGCTGCCCCCTCAATATCAGCCAGCGGATTGTCACCGCAGAACCATACCTTTGACGCGTCGATCCCTGCCTTTTTCAGCGAAAGTTCGAAAAGAAAACGACTTGGCTTTCTGAACATGTACTCGCTTGATGCAATTATAAACTCGAACCTGTTGTTGGGCAGCAGGCGGTTTATTCTTTCGGCCAGGGCCTCGCCTGAAAAAGAAATATTGCTTACAACGCCGCTTCGGATACCGCAAGAGTTTATGTAATCGATCATCTTGTCCGCGCCCGGCATAATGTCGCCCGGAGATGTATGATACCAGAAAATCCGCTCGGCTTCAGGCATGGGAATCGAAA
>DUSJ01000276.1 GCA_012842645.1 Clostridiaceae bacterium
ATATATTCAGGCGGGAAGAAGAACTGAAAAAATATGGCCTTGACATTCCGCAGGTAACGAGGCTGTTCAGGGAACTCCAAATACCCGGCCACAGTTCCCCGACTATACTTACAATCGACGAAGCTGTCGATTTCATTGCGGGATTATTGAACATCCCTGCCGGAGGTGGCACCCTATGATCGGAAATATAACCCTGGGGCAGTATATTCCCGGCAATTCCATACTCCACCGCCTTGATCCAAGGACCAAGATACTATGGACCATGATACTGATGGTAGTGACATTCCTGATAGATTCATGGCTGGAATATGTAATGATGGGCTCGCTGGTATTGTTATTGATCATCGTCAGCGGCATACCTGTCAGGCAGACATTGAAAGGGTTGAAACCCCTGCTGTTTATCCTGGCATTCACAGCCATACTGAACATATTCCTGACAGGCGGAACGCCATTGGTGACCATTGGTCCTGTCAGGATAACATACGAGGGAGTCATGTCGGCCGTTAAGCTCTTCCTGAGGCTGGTGATGCTGGTCATTACGGCGTCATTGATGACCCTGACCACAACTCCCATGACCATGACCGACGGGATAGAGAGACTATTAAGGCCCCTTGGAAAGATCGGTGTGCCATCCCATGAAATAGCCATGATGATGTCAATAGCCTTGAGGTTCATTCCGACCCTGATGGAGGAAACAGAGCGCATCATGAAGGCGCAGGCGTCAAGGGGAGCTGATTTTGACACAGGCAGCATTTTTTCAAGGATAAAGAGCTTTATACCCGTTTTGGTGCCGTTGTTTGTCAGCGCGTTTAAAAGGGCGGATGAACTGGCGGAAGCCATGGAGTCAAGGTGTTATCATGGAGGGAAAGGCAGAACAAGGTTAAGAACCATACATTTCACTTATCTTGACGGAACTGTAACGATTGCAGGACTTCTGTATCTCGCTTTGCTGTTCGGGATCAGATTAATAAGGTAAAATCAAAAACTATTGATATTGCTCAATAAGCTAAGTAAAATGTTGTCAGAAGTTTATTTTCGACGGATATAGCAACTGCATATATATTCTTAAGCGGGGGTTTTATATTGGAAGCCAATATAAGTGCGGAAGTGATAAAGGAAAAGAGTTATGACCCTAATTTCATTGTAAGGGTCAGTTATGACGACGGTAAAATTAAGTTTAAAAACGAAATGGTCTCTGTTTCGAGAAGACCGCCGAGAGTCAATATCGAGTATCCTGAATCAATAAAACACTTCCTTGATAAGATCAATATCAAGAAACTTGAGCTGGAAATAATGAAAGCAATATTGGAAACATTGCTGGGCAGTTCCGGAAAGCGGCTGTGAGAGAGCTTATTCAAGGAACTCTCCTTTTTTCTGCAGGTGCATTTTCATATTGCTGTCTATATATGCGTAGAATACCTGCCTGTAGTCGTTTACTCCGTGCTCCTTCAGAGCTTCGTCGAGCCATTCCCTTTTCAGATGCAATTTTTCAAGGGTCCTTCCTATCAGCTTTCCGTCTATTATGACATCACGGCTGAACTCCTCGCGGGGAGGATTTATACCAAGGTCCTCGGGAGTCGCGGGCCTTTTTTCGCTTTTCAAAAGTACGCTCAACTGCCCGTTGGTCTCAAGGATTCCATACTCTACGTCGCCAACGTTCTGAATACTGTTGAATCTCAGCTGCTCCATCAGGTCGTTTATGGTATACATTTCCTTTCTCATGTTTTTCTCAAGCAGCTTGCCATGACGGATCAAAAGGGTCGGCTTTCCGCAGATCAATTCCCTTATACGAACACCCCTGATGGAAAGGTACGAAAGCAACACCTGGCATACTACCAGCACAATGATAGGGACCAGGTCATGAAACAGATTTTTGCTGTCATCCGTAAGGGGCATAATGGCAAGATCGGATATCATTATGGCCAGGGCGAACTCGAAAGGCTGAAGCTGGCCTATCTGGCGTTTCCCCATCAGCCTCATGGATGCTATTATCACGAGGTACATAAATACTGTCTTGGCTGCAGTCTGGAGTACCATAGGACACAACCTTCCGTTCCAGTGGATATTATGCCGGAATGCAGTTATATTTTTATCCTGTGGTATCCAAAAAATACATGGAAGCAGGGGGACGGTTCCTTTGCTTCATTTTTACATTATATACCAGTTTCCGCCCCAAGGTTCTCGCTCTGGAGAAATTCTCCAAAGCATCCAAGTTGACATGACCAATATCCTCGTTATGAGGCATTCCTCTGACCCTGTGATTATTATTTCTGAAGAAGGCTTTCCAGCGGCGGGCACTCTTCCCGCAGAAGTGAATACAGCTTGAGATTGTGATACTGGCCCTGGTTAAAGGTGGCCTTTCTCATGGTTCCTTCGTAAGTGAACCCGCATTTTATCGCTACTCTCTCGCTCGCGACATTCCCTTCCATCATGTTTACCTGGATCCTGTTGATGGGACGGATGGAGAACATGTAAGCGCAGAAAAGCAGCAGGGCTTCGCTCATGTACCCGCGGCCTTCATACTGGGGACTGAAAAGCTCATATCCTACTTCATAGCCCGATTGATAGTCAAGCCCCTTGAAGTAGAGTATCTCGCCCACATATTCGCCCTGGTGGTTAAGAATGAGCATTCGGCCTTCATCGATGCCCCAGAAGCCTGTCCTGTTGAACTCTTTCATGAATTCGCCCGACGAAGGGAAATTCAGGTGCCAGAACCGGCCTTTTGTATTGATATTGGCTATAAGCTCATATACATGTTCGACTTCATGGGAGTATATCGTGCGCAGTATTACGTTTTTCCCGATTATCATGCTGATCCCTTCTTATTCCTGTAATCCCATCTTATTGACCCAAAAAGTATTATAGCATAAAATGTAATCAGCAATTTTTTGCTGATAGCCACCGAAGGTGGAGTTCTGCGTAGCAGAATAACATTTTAATGGTTCAATACTCTCGGGCACCCATTCGAAATCTTTGATTTCGACAATGGGTGAGAGTATTATATCATAAAATGGGAAAAGCGTTTTTCGCTATTTTCATTTTATGATACAAGGTTCCCGGGCACCCAACCGCAATCTCTGATTGCGTTGCTGGGTGGGGTATATCAATCCATTCAAGGGGAGAAAGATATGTACTATGTCGGTATAGATCTCGGCGGTACGAACATTGCCGCAGGCATCGTGGACGAAGAAGGCAGGATCGTGAAAAAACAGAGCGTAAAAACGGGAAGGACCAGGAAACCGGAGGAAATTGTCAACGATATGTGCCGGCTGGTTCTTGACCTGATGAAGGATGCCGGGCTGACAGAAAAAGACATATACAGTATCGGGATAGGCAGTCCCGGTTCACATGACAGGGAGAACGGCATCATCCTGTACAATAACAATCTCGGGTTCAGGAATGTGAATATAAAAGAAGCTTTTCAGAAACATATAAACGTACCGGTATATCTTGAGAACGACGCCAACTGTGCCGCCATAGCCGAGAGCGTAGCAGGCGCTGCAAAAGAGTACAATTATTCTGTTACCATCACCATAGGGACCGGTATCGGAAGCGGAGTGGTCATTAACAACAAGCTTTATACAGGTTCCAACGGGCAGGCCGGAGAGCTGGGGCATATAGTCATCAACGTGGACGGGGAGCAATGCACCTGTGGACGTAAGGGCTGCTGGGAAGCTTATTCTTCGGCACCAGCGCTGATCAGTCAGACCAGGAAAGCTGCAGAAGAGAATCCCGACTCCAGGATCCATGAGCTTTGTGGCGGAAACCTGGACAACATAGACGCGAAAACTGCTTTCGACGCCGCAAGAATGGGCGACAGGACCGGTATCGAAGTGGTGGACAATTACATAAGGATTTTCGCCGAAGGGCTCGCCAACGTAGTAAACATATTCCAGCCCGATATCATTGTAATAGGCGGAGGGGTCTCCAGGGAGGGCGACAACCTGCTGGTGCCCCTGAGAGAAAAGATGCGGGGAAAGACTTACGGTAACGAAGGGCTGCCGGCTATGCCCATAGTCGCCGCCCTGATGGGAAATGACGCAGGCATAGTGGGAGCGGCTTTTATACCAAAATTACTATAATATACAGTGCATCCGGGGAATAATGAGGAAGATAAAACTGATAATCGAATATGACGGATCATCGTATAATGGCTGGCAGTTCCAGAAAAATGCTCCCAGTGTCCAGGAAGCCTTGTCCAGGGCTATAAAGAAACTTACCGGCGAGGATATACTTCCTGATGGAGCGGGCAGGACCGACGGCGGCGTCCATGCTTACGGTCAGGTTGCCAGCTTTTATACCGCATCGAGAATACCGGCGGAAAAGTTCACTCCCGCTCTTAATACTTATTTGCCGGAAGACATTTCGATAGTATCGTCGGAAGAGGCCGACGATAAGTTCCATGCCCGTTTTTCGGCCAAAGGCAAGCATTACAGGTATATTATCATTAACAGACCCCAGAGGTCTGCCATATGGGCCAAAAGGGCATGGCATATAAGGGAAAAACTTGATTTCGACGCCATGAGGGAAGCTGCGGGTTTGATCCTGGGACACCACAACTTCAGGGCGTTCTGCGCGTCGGGGCACAATGTGAAGACTTTTGACAGGACAGTATTCCACTCGGAATGGCGGAAAGACGGCGACCTGTACATTTACGACATCAAGGGCGACGGTTTCTTATATAATATGGTAAGGATCATGGTCGGGACCATGGCTGATATAGGGAAGGGCCGCCTGACGCCGGATATCATTACGGAAGCCATCAGGAGCGGGGACCGCAATCTTCTCGGCGTGACCGCCCCGCCGTATGGATTGTATCTGATGGAAGTATATTACTGAATAAGTGCAGGGAAATAATATGAAACTTACCGGGAAATTGATCAAGGGAACAACCACATTAATGGAAAAGACTTACGAAGTCGACGACTCGGAAGGAACATACCAGGACAGGCTCGAAAAATGCCTTGTGGAAGTGTGTTCCCTTCTTTCCATAGAAGTTCCCATGTGGCTTTCAAAAAACACGAGGGAATATGCAAGGTTCAGAAGGACATCGTTCAACGCCGACCAGTTTTTTAATCCCGTATTCTTTGAAAGATTCGAAATAAAATCGGAATAATAAAAAAATACAAATTAAACAAAAACCCAGTGTTCAATTGTTGACATTGGGTTTTTCATGTGGTAGAATTATTAACTGCATTATTAAGATTGGTGGTATTGTATTGCTTTTTTACTTTGTGCAGGTTTGCTTATATTATTCGTGATTATTATAGCACAATTGTATGAAAGATACAATACATGTCAATAATCTTTGAGATGAAAAAATATAGATCGGGAGAATGATATCTTGGAATTATTACTTAAGATTATTAACCTTACTGGACTTATAAAAACCAGAGTAGTTATTTTCCCTGTCTATATTTTTATGCCTGTTTCGCCAATATATGCAATTCTTACGAGGTGATTAGTCTATGGTTCATGAAGTGCAATTGGGAAGAACGAAGCGAATGAGTTTTTCCCGGATCAAAGAAGTCCTTGACATGCCGAACCTGATCGAGATCCAAAAAAATTCATACAACCAGTTCCTTAAAGAAGGTCTGAGGGAAGTACTCAGAGATGTATCCCCCATAACCGATTACACTGGAAACCTGATAATGGAGTTCATCGATTACTCCCTTGAGACCGACAATATAAAATATTCGGTTGAAGAGTGCAAGGAAAGAGATACTACCTATTCAGCGCCTTTAAAGGTAAAAGTGCGCCTGATCAATAAAGAGACCGGCGAAGTCAAGGAACAGGAAATCTTCATGGGCGATTTCCCTCTCATGACAGAGACCGGAACGTTCGTTATCAACGGGGCTGAACGTGTCATCGTCAGCCAGCTTGTGCGTTCGCCTGGCGTTTATTACGCGAAGGAAAAGGACAGGAGCGGAAACAACCTGTTTTCCAATACCGTCATACCGTACCGCGGCGCATGGCTCGAATATGAGACCGATTCACAGGAAGTAATCTATGTAAGGATAGACAGGACGAGAAAACTGCCTATCACTCAATTCCTGCGTGCGCTTGGGTATGGCACCGACGCAGAGCTTCTCGATCTTCTCGGCGAGGAACCAAAACTCATGGCCACCATAGCCAAGGACAGCACAAAAACCCGCGAGGAAGGCCTGTTCGAGGTATATAAGCGCCTTCGTCCCGGGGAGCCTCCCACGGAGGAAAGTGCTACTACCCTTATTAACAACCTGTTTTTTGACCCGAAACGTTATGACCTGTCAAGCGTGGGCAGGTACAAGTTTAACAAGAAGCTTGCCCTGGCAAACCGTATCAGGGGCCAGATAGCAGCCGAGGATATAAAACTCCCGAATTCCAGGAAAGTGATTGTAAAAGCCGGTGAGGAAATAAACGAGGAAATGTCCTGGAAGATACAGAATTCGGGTATCAACGTGGTTAATATCGATGTGGAAGGCAAGACTGTCAAGGTAGTCGGAAACCTGACAGTTGACATAAAGGAATATGTTTCATTTGATCCCGCCCTGGCAGGGATTAACGAGAAAGTTCGTTATGACGTTCTCATGGCCATCCTTGAGGAGTACAAAGATGCCTCGGAAAACCAGCTGATCGCTGTCCTCAGGGAGAACCGCGACAGGCTGATGCCCAGAAATATAACAAAGGAAGATATAGTCGCGACCGTCAGCTATATCCTCAACCTGGACCATGGTATCGGCTATACCGACGATATCGACCATCTGGGCAACCGCAGGCTCCGTTCGGTCGGTGAACTTCTCCAGAACCAGTTCCGTATAGGCCTTGCCCGCATGGAGAGGGTCGTAAGGGAAAGAATGACCATACAGGACATCGATGCTGTTACGCCCCAGGCTCTTATCAACATCCGTCCTGTTGCCGCGGCCATAAAAGAATTCTTTGGTTCGAGCCAGCTGTCCCAGTTCATGGACCAGACCAACCCCCTGGCCGAGCTTACCCATAAGCGCCGCCTGAGCGCGCTGGGTCCCGGCGGACTGTCCCGAGACCGCGCAAGCTTCGAAGTGCGTGACGTTCACCACTCCCATTACGGCCGCATGTGCCCGATAGAGACCCCTGAAGGTCCGAACATCGGTTTGATCAGCTCCCTGAGCACATATGCCCGTGTGAACGAGTACGGGTTTATAGAGACGCCTTACCGCAAGGTTGATAAAGAGCATGGCCGGGTTACGGACCAGACAGAGTACATGACTGCCGACCTGGAAGACATATATATAATCGCAGAGGCAAACGAGCCCCTTGACGAGAATGGAAACTTCATCAACAAACGTGTCGGGTGCCGTTTCCTGGACCAGATCATAGAAGTCGACAGGAACAAGGTGGACTACATGGATGTTTCGCCGAAACAGCTCGTTTCTGTAGCCACAGCCATGATCCCGTTCCTTGAGAACGACGACGCCAACCGTGCCCTGATGGGTTCCAACATGCAGAGGCAGGCTGTTCCCCTTATCAAGCCCGAAGCGCCCATTATAGCGACAGGTATAGAGTACCGTGCCGCCAAGGACTCGGGTGTCTGCATAGTTGCCAAAAACTCCGGTGTGGTAGAGAAGGTAACGGCCAGCGAAATAGTAATCAGGACAGACAAAGGCCAGAAAGACCAATACAGGCTTTTGAAATATAAGCGTTCCAACCAGGGTACATGTATCAACCAGAGACCCATAGTCAAAAAAGGCGACAGGATCGAGGAAGGTGATATTATTGCCGACGGACCGTCCTGCGATAACGGCGAGATAGCGCTCGGCAAGAACGTCCTCGTCGGATTCATGACCTGGGAAGGCTACAACTACGAAGACGCTATCCTGATATCCGAAGAGCTTGTAAGAGATGACGTATATACATCCATCCATATAGAGGAATATGAATCCGAATCCCGCGACACTAAGCTTGGTCCCGAGGAAATCACCCGCGACATTCCGAATGTCGGTGAAGATTCGCTGAAGGACCTGGACGACAGGGGAATCATTCGTATCGGCGCCGAGGTCCGCTCGGGCGACATACTCGTCGGTAAGGTAACGCCCAAGGGCGAGACCGAGCTCACCGCTGAAGAGAGGCTCCTCAGGGCCATCTTCGGTGAAAAGGCGAGAGAAGTGCGCGATACGTCCCTGAGAGTTCCTCACGGTGAATCGGGAATCGTGGTCGATGTCAAGGTATTTACCCGTGAAAACGGCGACGAGCTGCCTCCCGGGGTAAACCAGCTGGTACGTGTTTATGTCGCCCAGAAGAGAAAGA
>DUSJ01000277.1 GCA_012842645.1 Clostridiaceae bacterium
CTTTCCTTGAAAGGGCCTCTTTTACGGCGCTTTGGACATTGTAGTACGCAAACATGTCATAATCCCTGGTGTAGAGCTCCACTTTCGCGCCTTGCGGAATGATCCCGGCTATGGGGACCGAGGTCAGCCTTTCGTACATGTCCATGTCATTTACAATGATCCTGCTGATGCCGGGCGCAAGATGCTCGCCAAGGGTCTTGTCAAATTCACCCGTACCGCTGTAAAGAAGCCTTGGCACCCTGCCCTTTCCCTCAGCCTGTTTTATTTTCTCCCAGGTATCCAGAAGGTTCCTGATATCCTCGGAAACCTGTTCCGGTTCAGCGTCCCGGGCCGCGGTCCTGAGAATGATGCCGCAGTTTTCCGGCTTAAGTGCGGCCGCCGTTTCCTTCAGCCTTTTCCGTACCTCCATGTCCTCTATCTTCTTTGACACACCGTAAGTGTCGCTTCCCGGAAGCAGGACCGCGTACCTTCCTGGCAGGGATATGTTAGCGGTTACCCTCGGACCTTTCGCCCCTATCGCGTCCTTTATGACCTGGACAGTTATTTCGTTGCCCTGCCACAGGAGGTCGGATATATCCGGCCTTGAGATTTTTCCGGCCCCGATGTCACCGGAAAGGTCAGTATCGTCATAAAACACGTCGTTTACATTGAGATAGGCATTCTGTTTCAGACCTATATCCACAAACGCTGCCTGCATGCCAGGGATGACTCTTTCCACCCTGCCCCTGTAAATACTGCCGGCGATGCTTTTCCTGTTATCGTTCTCCACGTGGAGTTCGGCAAGTTCCCCGTCCTCCAGCACTGCGATGCAGTACCTGCCGTCCTTTGAGTAAATAAGGATATCCTTAACCATGGGCTACCTCGAAGGGATCTTTCCACTCGTTGAATGTCGAGGCATACAGGACTTTCCGGTGGATTGACATGATGTGGCATTTTACTCCGGTCTCCCGGCTGAAGGCTTCAAGCAGCAGGTCGGCTCTCAGGTTGTTTTCAGCGCCTGCGCTAAGGAAAGCATCCATCACGATAAGGGCGCCATCCTTCACGTATGCTGACAGCGAGTATATCCACGGCCGAATGTTCACCGGCCGCATCCCCTTTTTAGTTTTTTTGGGTACAACAATTTCTTCCCTTGACATAAAGGAATGGACAAGATTATCAATCTCCGAACTTGCCAGTGGGACCTCTGTTTCAAAAGTTATCTCATACCTGGCAGCAGTGATCTGGTTCATTATATTGTCCCCGGACGTACGGGGAACGGCTTTATCTACACGCATGCCGTCCGGCAGGCTTTTGTTTATGGTCTCCACGAATTCTTCAGGACTTAAGTTAGCCGAAAACTCGATATCCGCATACTCGCATTCGCTGGTAAGACCTATGGACATGGGCAGCCCAAAGACTATCTTCGGCCTCGGGTTAAACCCCTGGGTGTATGCCACCGGAAGGCCTGCCCGCTTTATCGCGCGCTCGAACAGTCTCAATACATCGAGATGCGCTATATATTTAAGCCTCTCGTCCCGTGAAAACCTGAACCTCAACGTATTTGCCATATTTCAACCCCGTTTCGCCCTGACGCATATGCCCGTTTTATAGCTCTGCGCGCCGCACTTGGAACAGCCCACGGCGCAATTTCTTGTAAGGTCTCCCTCGTATGCCTTTTCGCTTTCCTGTCTGAGGAATTCTTTCGATATTCCCA
>DUSJ01000278.1 GCA_012842645.1 Clostridiaceae bacterium
ATAAAGGAGACTTTATGCAAAACACAAATAGACGGTTTGCTTTTGTCTCCTTCCAATATAAACCTGGCCGGGGCTGAAGTGGAACTTGTCTCCGTCATTTCAAGAGAAACAAGGCTCAAGGATGCCCTTGAAGAGGTATCGGGAGACTTTGATTTCATAATCATCGATTGTCCCCCTTCGCTGGGCCTTCTAACCATAAACGCGCTGACTGCGGCCAATACAATACTGGTTCCCATTCAATGCGAGTATTATGCCCTTGAAGGGCTCAGCCAGCTCATGAACACGGTTAAGATCGTACAAAAGCATCTCAACAAGACATTGAGGGTTGAAGGTGTCGTCCTGACGATGTTTGACGCGCGGACGAACCTGTCGATCCAGGTTGTGGAAGAGGTGAAGAAATATTTCGGCAACAAAGTATATCGAACCATAATACCGAGGAATGTACGGCTCAGTGAAGCTCCAAGCTATGGCCTTCCGATAATCCTGTATGACAGCAGGTCAAAAGGCGCGGAGTGCTACATGGAACTGGCCGACGAAGTAATAATGAGTTCGGAGGAAATATAAATGAGAAAGGGATTGGGCAGAGGGCTGGATGCGCTGATCAGCTCGGCGAACACTGTTGAGGAAGCGAAAAACAGCGTTGTGGAATTAAAAATAAACGATATAGATCCAAATACAAGACAGCCCAGGAAGACCTTTGACCAGGAACGCCTTGAAGCTCTTGCCGAGTCAATAAAGGAGCATGGAGTGGTTCAGCCAATCATAGTCAAGTCAGAAGGCTCAAGGTATGTTATCGTAGCAGGAGAGAGAAGATGGCGGGCAGCAAAGCTTGCAGGACTGAAGACCATTCCTGCCATCATTAAGGACATGACATCCCGTGAGGTAATGGAGATAGCCCTGATCGAGAACCTCCAGCGGGAGGACCTGAATCCCATCGAGGAAGCGGAGGCATATCAAAGGCTGATCGAGGAGTATTCCATGACCCAGGAGGAAGTGGCAAAGCTTGTGGGAAAAAGCCGTACAGCTGTTGCCAACTCGGTCAGGCTTCTTAGCCTGTCAAAAGAGATAAAGGAAATGATTACAGACGGCAGGCTGACCAGCGGACATGCCAGGGCGCTGATTACCGTTTCCGACGAAAAGAAACAGCTGAACCTTGCGAACCAGATAATAGAAAAAGGATTGAATGTCAGGGATGCAGAAAAACTCGCTTCCATGGAAGACAAAAAACAGAAGAAAAACAGGAAGCAAAAGCCTGCCGACAGGATAGCCGCAGAGTTCAAAAACCTTGAAGATAAACTGAGATCGGTGTATGGAACGAAGGTCAGCCTGTATGACGGCAATGGAAAAGGCAAAATAGTAATTGAATACTATTCCAATGAGGAGTTCGACCGGATCATAGATTTATTGTTAAATAATGTAAAATAAAAAGGCCGTCTGTTTTTCCCTGTAGTTGCTTTTCCTTATGCAAGCAATATGATATCCTATTGAAATATGAAATCGCTTTATAACAAAAAACAGAGCGGTTTAAGCAGAATGCCGGAAATTTAAATCTCCGGCTGTCCGGAGCCGGCAATGCAGTAACGGGAGGATGAATATCGTATGGACAATGTATTAATATATGTAGTATATGGTGTCGCGGGATTATCTGTTTTATGTTTCATACTTATCCTGATCGATCATTTCAGGCTGGGCGGAATGATAAAAAAATACAGATCGCTCATTAAGGGACTGAGCGATAAAAACATTGAGGACCTTATGCTGTCCTATTCCGGCGAACTGGACAGTGTAAAGAAAGATATCTACGGGCCTGTCGAGAACAGGATAGCGGATCTTGAGAAGAAGATGCCTTCCTGCATTCGCCATGTGGGTCTTGTTACATATAATGCCTTTGAAAACGTAGGAAACAACATGAGTTTCTCTTTCGTTGCGCTGGACGATAAAAAAGACGGAGTAATTATTACGGGTATATATACGAGGGAGAACTCTTATGTTTACTCCAAGGAGATCATAAAAGGACAGCCGTCCCGGGAACTTTCCAGGGAAGAAAAGGAAGCGTTGAATAAAGCATTGTCTACCAACTGAAAGTATAAAGGGAGGATTATTATATGCTGGACATTCAAAGAATAAGAAACAATCCTGAAGAAGTCAGGAAGGCCCTGCAGAAAAGGCTTTACGATGTTGATTTCACAGAGTTGCTGTCATGGGACCAGAAACGCAGGAACCTTATCGTTGAATCGGAAGAACTTAAGGCTAAAAAGAACAAGGTATCCGATGAAATCCCGAGACTGATAAAGCAGGGAGTCGATGTATCACAGCTTAAGGCTGATATGAAGAATATTTCGGAGCGCATAAAGGTTCTGGACGATGAGCTCAGGGAGATCGAGAAGAAGATTTTCGATTTTCTTGCCGTGCTTCCCAATATTCCTGCCGATGATGTTGTCGCAGGAGGGAAAGAAAACAATGCGGTTGTCCGTGTTTTTGGAGAAAAACCGGAATTCAGTTTCAGGCCGAAGGACCATGTGGAGCTTGTGACTTCCCTTGGACTGATAGATTATGAAAGAGGCGTAAAGATTGGCGGCAACGGGTTCTGGGTCTACACGGGAGACGGGGCGCTCCTTGAATGGGCGCTTTTGAACTACTTCATTGAAGAGCATTTAAAGGACGGATACAAGTTCATGCTCCCGCCCCATATCCTTACTTACCAGTGCGGCTTCACCGCCGGACAGTTCCCCAAGTTCGCCGAGGATGTGTTCAAGGTTGAGGCAAGCGAAGTGAACGACAGGATGCAGTTCATTCTTCCTACGGCAGAAACAGCCCTGATCAATTATCATCGGGACGAGATACTGGACGAGGATGAGCTTCCGAAAAAGTACTTCGCATACACCCCATGTTACCGCAAGGAAGCCGGAAGCCACCGTACGGAGGAAAGAGGAATGATAAGAGGCCACCAGTTCAACAAGGTGGAAATGTTCCAGTATACGCTTCCCGAGCATTCGGAAGCTGCCCTGGATGAACTGGTCCATAAAGCTGAGAAGCTTGTCCAGGGACTCGGACTTCATCACAGGGTCAGCAAGCTTGCAGCCCAGGATTGCAGCGCAAGCATGGGGAAAACTTACGATATAGAAATATGGATCCCCAGCATGAACATATACAAGGAGGTAAGCTCCTGCTCGAACGCGTATGACTACCAGGCAAGGAGAGGAAACATAAGGTTCAGGCGTAAGGGAAGCAAGAAGACTGAATTCGTGCATACGCTGAATGCATCAGGTCTTGCAACGAGCCGTGTGCTGCCCGCCCTTGTGGAGCAGTACCAGCAGGAAGACGGAAGCGTCATTATTCCCGAAGTCCTGAGGAAATGGATGGGCGGCCGCGACAGGCTCTACCCCATCAAATGAGTTTTGGGGACGTACACTTTTACTCATTTTGAGTATAGGGGACAGGTAAGAAAGCCCACCCACATATCGGGCAAATTGCTCTGAAATGCGGGTGGGCTTAAATCTTAGATTACTTTTTGATCCGGTCCGTGTGTCGTTCAATCCTCAGTGGCCTTATTCCTTAAATAACTCCTGTTGCCCTTTTCATCGATAATCACTAAATTCTCAAGAGTCAATTTCAGACTCTGCCTGTATTCGGCGATGTACTGCATTCTGAGCATCTGCTGCTCAGCCTTTTCTTCTTCTGTGAGCCCTACGCTTTTCGCTTTTCTTGCCAATTCGTTTATCCTGTCTATACCGGTCCTATCCATCTCATCTTCTCCTGTGAAGCAGGGGGACGGTTCCTTTGCTTCATTTATATTTCATTTATAAAGAGTCGCCATCTATAATATCATACCTTTTTATAAAGCCAACTTCCACTGTAAATTTTTAAAAACCATGTTGCTGCAATGAGCAAATATGGCATAAATGACTGCTTCCTTCTGACTTGGCAGGCATGTCTTGTGATATTCTCGTATATGCCTCATATTTGATCTGGTGGCAATGGAGGGAAAAATACTTACAGGAAAAAAGAGTCAAAAGAGAACCGTTCCCTTCTGACTCTCTTTTTGGTTCTGTCCTTTTGCTTCCGGTCTCTCTAAAAACATTGGAATGCCTGTATCTCTCTCAGGTCAATCCCGAAGTAAACCCAGTTGAAGCCGGTCCACCTGAAACCCGCTATTGATCTTGGCCCGACGAACGTGGGAAAAAACCAGAAGGGATTCATCCGGTAAGGCCAGATATAGGTAAACCTGAAACGGCAGTTTGATATGGCTCCCGGATCAACTGCGAACGGGCCGACAGGCTGCTGGGGAATGAACGACGGCGGAGGTCCGGACGGAGGGCTGTCAGCCGGACGCTGGGGGACAGAAGGGGAAAAAGGTGTTATCGGCAGGAGGAACCTGAAGAAATCAAAAGGCGTGCCTCTTCTGAAATTCCTGTCACGATCCCTGTCTCTGTCGAAATCCCTGTCCCGGTCGCGAAACCTGTTTCTGTCGAACTGCTGAAACACTTTTATGCCTCCTTTCCTACAGGGCTTAGTACAATATATGGCTGGTCCGCAAAAATGGACAGCCCCTGTGGAAGGCATAAAAATTTTATTTTTATGACCTGGTCCTGTATATGCTCAAAATGGTCAGGCTGCCTATTATCAGTATGCTTCCGGCTGCCTGGTATACGGATAAGGTCTCATTGAGAAATACGACGCCCGCGATGATCGTTACCACGGGTATAAGGTTAAGCAGCGATGAGGGAAGAACAGGGCCAAGGATTTTTATTCCACCAAGATAAAAGACATAAGCAAGGGCGGAGCAAAAAACGCCCAGGAAAAGCAGATTAAGAATACTTGTCAGTGACGGTACTCTCCACGAACCGAGCTCGCCTGCCACAAAAGGA
>DUSJ01000279.1 GCA_012842645.1 Clostridiaceae bacterium
ACCCGTTTCCGATATAACCGCGGGAGAAAGGGAAAGGATCGCAAGGATCCTTACTGACTGGCGTTTCAGTGTAAGGGGCACCAAAAGCTGGCCAAGCGCCCAGGTCACGGCCGGCGGCATCAATACCCGGGAGATAGATGATAACACCATGGAATCGTTCCTGGTTAAAGGTCTGTACTTTGCCGGGGAGATAATGGACGTGGACGGTTTGTGCGGCGGCTTCAACCTGCAGTGGGCCTGGTCATCGGGCTTCATTGCCGGCCGCAGCGCCGCAGTGTGAAGCAAGGGGACGGTTCCTTTGCTTCAAAATGGAAGGATATGGAATATGATAAGACTGTCGGATATCAGGATTAAAATAAGCAGGATTACTCCGGACAATGAGAAGGAGGTCCTGAAAAGGGAGATCCTTGGCAGGCTTAAAATAAAAGAGGAAGACCTGCTAAGCTTCAGCATTTCGAAAAAATCGGTGGATGCCCGCAAAAAGGCCGATATATGCCTGGTATATTCGCTGGATGCCGAAGTGGCAAATGAAGAACATGTATTGAAAAAGACCGGTGGCAGGGATGTATTTCCGACACCGGCTGTAATACGTCCGGACCTTAGGTTCGGAAGCGAAAAACTGCGCCACCGGCCAGTTGTGACAGGTATGGGACCCGCAGGCATTTTTGCGGCTTTGATCCTTGCCCAAAACGGTTACAGGCCCATCGTCCTCGAAAGAGGGGAGGATGTGGATTCGAGGGTCATGAAGATAAACGATTTCTGGGATCATGGAAAGCTTGATCCCGAAAGCAACGTGCAGTTCGGGGAAGGCGGCGCGGGAACTTTTTCGGACGGGAAACTCACCACTTTGATAAACGATCCGAGATGCGAACAGGTGCTCAGGGAGTTTGTCAGCGCAGGAGCGCCGCAGGAGATCCTGTATAAGAACAAGCCCCATATCGGAACCGATTTGCTGCGATCTGTGGTGAAAAACCTGAGACAGTCCATTATTTCGCATGGCGGAGAAGTAAGGTTCAGATCCAGGGTGACTGATTTCATAACCAGGGACGGGGAGATAACAGCCCTTGAGATCAACGGTGAAGAAATACTGGAATGCAATGTTGTGATCCTTGCCATAGGGCACAGTGCGAGGGACACCTTCGAAATCCTCTACAAAAGGGGCATTGAAATGATACCGAAGCCCTTTTCCATTGGGGTCAGGATTGAGCACCCCCAGGAGGTCATAGACAGGGCCCAGTACGGAAGCGAGGCTGGGAACCCGATGCTCGGAGCGGCGGACTACAAGCTGGCCTATCATTCGAAAAGCGGAAGATCCGCCTATACCTTCTGCATGTGCCCGGGAGGTTACGTGGTCGCTGCAGCCTCGGAAAAAGGGCATGTTGTCACCAATGGAATGAGCGAATATAAAAGAGACGGGGTGAATGCCAACTCTGCATTGCTGGTGGGAGTAAGCCCGGAGGATTACCCGGGACATCATCCGCTTGCAGGCGTGGAGTTCCAGCGAAACTGGGAACGTCTTGCTTTCCAGCTTGGCGGCTCCGATTACAGAGCGCCCGTCCAGCTTATAGGTGACTTTCTGAATGATCGTATAAGCACAGGTATCGGTTC
>DUSJ01000280.1 GCA_012842645.1 Clostridiaceae bacterium
GCGGGTATATTTGAGTTCTTCTTCATGGTGATTATATGGATCGCTCATGGAACCCGTGGCAATCATGCAGGGTCTTCGCCTGCGCTGCAGCTGTTCTTCGAGTATCCGCGGCGCATCACGCTTGACTTCGACGTCTTCGAAATCGTGGTCCATCTGGTAGCATTTGCTGCGGCTGTCGCAGTATATGCAGCCATGTGTGCAGCCACGGTATATATTCATACCTCCCTGGGGAGAAAGGATTGTTTTGTAATCGGCAAAGTGCATGGCTTCACTCCATTTGGACAGGTCTGATATTAATCATTGCTTGTCAATTCCTGCAAGAACTTAATGATATCCTCCGTTTCAGGCGGACAGCCCGGAAGATGCTTTTCAAAGCAGGATGTACAGTCGCCTATGCCTATCGTGCCTTTATAACCACGGAAAGCCTGTCCAATGCATATCTGGTCAGCGAACCTGTCTGTTATCCCCATTTCGTTCAGTTTCTCCAGGGCGCTCACGAGATTGCTGTAGCATGCGGAGCAGGCATCGGCCTCATCCACGATTTTCAGGTATTTTTTATCCTTCTGCATGATCCTGGACCCGTTCATCTCATGGGAATCATATATGCTGATGATTTCAGTGTCTTGGCTCAATGGCCTGCCTATCCCCTCATCCCTGGCCAGTTTTATATACTTTATCCTGTCCGGCTCATACCCGAGTACCTGGGCGGCATAGCAGTCCATCAGCACCGGATCGTATCCCAGGGCAATCCGGTTCAGGGCAGTGGGTCTTCCCCCTTCTTCAAAATACGGGTCGGGGCATATCCCGTCCGCGATTATCAGGTCCTGCCTGATCAGCGCATTGAGGTAAGCGATGGGCTTGTGCAATCCCATGGTATGGAATCTTCTCTTTTCTGAGTCGGGAATCAATCCCTTCAGATTTTTCAGGGCACATGTAATCCCGGTCTGGCAATGGCCTTTGATGACCGGAACATTGATCAGGTAATCAATGTCGTATACGGTCCTGCATATTTTCAGCTCTGTTCCCTTATATGATTTTGCTATATAGGGATCATCCTTCAGATCGACAAGCGGGATATTATACTTCTCCGATATCTCTTCATATCCGCAGACCTTGAATGCCCTTTTCGTGCTGTCCCCCACCCATGAACTCTCGATGATCCGGATGTTTTTGAATCCATTGTCATGAAGATAAATAATTATGCCCTCAACGATTTCGGGATGGGTCGTGGCGCCCTCACTGGCAGGCGATGCGCATACCAGGTTGGGCTTGATGCCAATGGCAATGTTCTTATCTTTGCTTCTCAGAGGATCTGCCCTTTTCAGCAAATCCAGCGTCATTCTGAGCGGATTGTTTCCGTTTGCGATGTACAATCTGTCCATTACCCCAATTCTCCAGTGTTTATTTTAAAAACTATTATACCATAAAAAGAATTTAGAGTTTCAAAGAAAAAGCCTGACGCACATTTGCGTCAGGCTTTTTCCTGGTGGGAGAAGGTGGATTTGAACCACCGAAGTCGTCAGACAACAGATTTACAGTCTGCCCCCTTTGGCCACTCGGGAATTCTCCCATAACCTTTTGCTTGGCTCTTTTTGAACCGCATTTACTATAATACATGAGGTATGTTTATCTTGTCAACCCTTTTTTAATACCCTTTTTTTCCTGTTTTATCTAGGAAATTTACTCCAAAAGTTCAGAGCGCCGGAGCAGCGTGTCACTGCTCCAGGCTCCGGGTTACTGTTTCAACAAACTCATCCCGCGTGTATTCCGTGTAGTTGTCCAGCCCAAATATGCTTTCCCTGGTCAAATACGGAATTGCAGTCCTGCTGCCAGGGGAACCGGAAAGGAATATAAAGTCTTTCCCGTCATTAATATCGACGATCATAACCGTTGATTCCCTGATATCCGTGAGGCCTTCAAGCACTTCAGATGACGAGCCCCTATGAAGCAGTTCAATGGTGAGATCAAGGTTTTCAGCGCTGGCCGGAAGTTCGGAGACAACATACTGTTTTCTTTCGATCGTATAGATAATATCTTCATCTGTTATCTCAATACCGGTATCCTTAATGTCATAGGAGCACACGGTCAGTATCTTTTCGATGCCGCCATCGGGATTGGACAACGGTAAAGCCCAGTATCCCGAGTCGCTTATTAAATCATCGAAACTCTGTGCTTCCCTTATATCCTGCAGGCCGACTCCATCGTTAACCAGGCAGCTTATGCGCGCTGCGAGCGAATAATTAAGCTGGAGCTGGGTTTCATTGGCCTGGTTGTAGAGATCCACAATGTCATTGAATAACTGCTGTAATTCCGTTCCGAATACCGCATTGTCGTTGGGTTCATTGTTTACGGAAGATCTGAGAGCCGGTTCCTCTTTAAGCTCGGCTGTCAGGAGCGGACCTGACGCTCCGAGTGTAATCTGCTCTTCATATTCCGTCCTGTTTACACTATCGGTTCCTTTATCAGCAGGAGCATCTGCCGAAGCTCCGTAACTTTGTTCAGCGGACTGATGAGCCGCACCAGCCGCTTCTTTGTCCATACTGCTTGTCAGGGTCTTCCCTTCCGCTGGCTGCGGTACCGCAGAAGGGGTACCCTTTGATCCGAACATGTTGGTGTTGAACAAAAGTACCATAACAAGCGCTCCAGCTGCCAGCGGAGTACCCAGCTTCAAGATCCATTGCATTACAGATCTATTTTCTCTTTTATGTTCACTTTTTTCGATTTCTTCACGGCATCTGATCAATGTTTTATTAATAAGATCTTCCGAGGCTTTGATGCTCGATAGCTCTGTCTTTAAAGCATCCCTGATCAAGTCATCATCGATCGCGATGTTGCCTTTCTTTTTCCTGTCCAATGATTCAGCCATGAGCCTCACCTCCTATCATATCGTGAAGCAGCGCTCTTGCTTTGAAAAGCCTGCTTTTCACGGTTCCGCCCGGTATCTTCAGCACTTTTGCAATGTCATTGATCCCCATATCCTGGTAATAGTGCAGATGGATGATCTCCCTGTACTTGTCGGGAAGTTTCATGATCGCATTTATAAGCGCCTGTCTTTCGCTTCTTTTTTCCAGCATCTCCTCCGTATCGACATCATCGGAGGAATAGGTCAAAAAGTCGTCGGTTACGACAACCCGCTTTTTCCAGGCGCTGCGCATATAGTCCCTGCAAATGTTTACAGCTATACTTATTATCCAGGTCTTCTCGCTGCTTTCACCGCGATAGCCTGAATAAGATCGGACAACCCTAAGAAAAGTCTCCTGGAAAACATCTTCTGCCAATTCTTTAGATTTCAGTATTACCGTCGCTATCCTCAGCACATCGTTGCCATACTCTTCCACCAACCTGGTGATCTCTTTTGTCATTTCCGAAGGAGTCAATACTGATGCCTCCCTCCTTCACTATATTTGACGAAGCTTATTCGCCTTGGTTCATCAATAGAATTATACTTTAACATTCCTCACTTTTAAAGTGCAATAATTATCTGTCTCCAGGGCACAATTTGCTGAAATATCTTGAAAAATTGTGTATAATAAACCGTATAATATAATTCAGCAAGAAAAAACCGGAAGGAAAGATAATTATGCAACGTCAGGTAAGAACGCGTTTTGCGCCAAGCCCGACCGGGTACATGCACGTCGGAAACTTAAGGACAGCGCTTTATGAGTACCTGGTGGCAAAATCACAGGGCGGCAAGTTTATCCTGCGAATTGAAGACACAGACCAGGAAAGGTTTGTCGAAGGCGCTGTCGATGTTATCTACAATACTCTCAGGCTCTGCGGGATGAAGCACGACGAAGGGCCGGACATAGGAGGACCTTATGGGCCTTACGTGCAGAGTGAGAGAAAGGATATCTATAAACCCTATGCCGAAGAGCTAATAAGGAAAGGACATGCCTACTATTGCTTCTGTACGAAGGAAAGGCTCGATGCCCTGCGCGCGGAAGCCGAGGCAAACAACCGGACTTTCATGTACGACCGTCACTGCCTGGGTCTTTCCCCCGCCGAGATCGAGGAGAAGCTCAAAAGCGGCGTACCTTATGTTATCCGTCAGAAAATGCCGCGGGAAGGCACCACTTCGTTTGAAGACATGGTATACGGCACCATCACCATCGAAAACAGCATGCTGGAGGACCAGATCCTTATAAAAAGCGACGGTCTTCCCACCTACAATTTTGCCAATGTCATAGACGACCACCTGATGCAAATAACCCATGTGGTCAGGGGAAGCGAGTACCTTACATCCACACCGAAATACAATCTGCTGTACCAGGCCTTCGGATGGGAAATACCGGTGTATATCCATCTTCCCCTCATAGTCAAGCCCGATGGGTCCAAGATCTCAAAGAGAAAAGGCGACGCCACTTTCGAGGATCTCGTGAAAATGGGATATCTTGTAGAGGCCATTGTCAACTTCATCGCGCTTCTGGGATGGTCTCCCGATTCGAACCAGGAGATATTCACGCTTTCCGAGCTCGAAAAAGTCTTTGACATAAGGCATATCAGCAAGTCTCCTTCCTGCTTTGACATGGACAAGCTCAGATGGTTCAACGCCCAGCATATCAGGCTGATGAGCCCTGAAAAGTTCTATGAAGCGGCGCGTCCGTACCTGGAAGAGGTTATAACGAACAAAGACATAGACCTGTTCAAGGTAAGCAGGCTGCTCCACACCAGGACAGAGGTATTGAGCGAGATTCCGTCAAAAGTAGGCTTCTTCAACGAGCTTTGCGATTATGACCTTAACATTTATGTCCACAAAAAGATGAAAACCACCCCTGAGATCTCGCTGTCAAGCCTCAGGGAAGCGCTGCCGGTCCTTGAAGCAATCGATGAATGGAATGAGACAAATATCCATGACAGTTTAATGAAACTGATCGAGAAGCTTGGAATAAAGAACGGGCAAATGCTGTGGCCCATCCGCACAGCCATAACCGGCTGGGAAGTAACGCCCGGCGGCGCCATTGAAATCGCCGACATCCTTGGAAAATCAGAAACCCTGAGACGCATCAGGATTGGCATAGAACACCTTGAAAAAGCCCTGAATGAGTAACGGGGACGGAGGTTTTAACTCAAAATGAGTAACGGGGACGGAGGTTATTCTGTCCCTGTTTTTACTCATCCTGTTTAGCGTGTACCACAAGCCTGTGGGAGCCTACTCCCGGAGGATGGCAGGTAAATATGGTCAGTATCTTTTCATCTTTGGGCTGTTTCAGTATGGAAAAATCCGTAGGCTCGATGATATGGGATTTATAAACCGTATAATTAAGTGTTTTATCTTTCAGCTGCACAGTGATTTTGTCGCCTGGTTCAAGTTTGTTCAGGCTGTAAAGGTATTTCCCTAATGTATTGCTCCTGTGTCCGGCAAGCACCACATTTCCATATTCGTCGAATTTACCGGTTTCGGTCATTCTGCCCACGGCAACAGACAGGGTCGTATTATCGGTCCCGTCCATTATCAGCATCTTGACATCAATTTTGGGGATAATAAGGACCCCGATTGTCCGTTTCTGCATCTCTTCTTTAGACATCTTAGGCTTCTTGGTCGCCTGGGGCTCTGCTGTTTCAGTTGGCGTTTCTGCAGGTTCAGTTGTTTCGGACGGCTCCGGAGTATCTGAAACGGGATCCTCCGGCTGCCCCAGGGTAGGAATGTCATAATCCTCCAGTTCAACTGTCTCCGCAGTTTCAATTGCGCTGTCAGCAACCTGTTCGGCCTGCCTTAGGAACTCCTCAATTACATCGTTGTTTCGCCTGAGATTTATCTGAGTCATGATAAGCGGTACCAGTATAAGGAGCGCTCCGGCTGTCATCAATACAACCGACATTATAGCCCTGATGTTGATTTTTCTCTTCTTTTCTGTCATAAAATATCTACACCTGACTTTCCTTATTAATCTTTTTACTCCTGCGTTTCTCCAGCCATTCCTTTATCTTTGCCTCGTACCCGTTCCCGGACGGTTCATAATAGATTGCTCCAATCATTTCGTCAGGCATATACTCCATGTCGTCTACAATATTTCCGGGGAAATCATGGGCATACTTGTATCCTACGCCGTATCCAAGGCTCTCCATGCCTTTTACCACGGCGTTCCTCAGATGCATGGGGGCCTCGCCGGTATTTTTATGTTCAACATCATACAGGGCTTTGTCTATCGCTTTATATGCAGAATTTGATTTGGGGCTGGTGGCAACCGTAACCGCGGCATGGGCAAGCAGTATCCTTGCCTCGGGCATCCCTATCATGTGGACTGCCTGGGCTGCGGCCACAGCCACCAGGAGCGCTGTTGGATTAGCCATTCCCACATCCTCTGAAGCGCAGATCATGATCCTGCGCGCCAGGAACTCCGGGTCCTCGCCCGCATACAGAGCTTTTGCGAGATACAGGACAGCCGCATCGGGGTCGCTTCCCCGCATCGACTTGATAAACGCACTTATATTGTCGTAATGTTGTTCTGACGACTTGTCAAATCTTACAGATCTTTTCTGTATGCAATCCACTATTGTTTCCGGGGAAATCACATATGCCCCTTCATCGTTCATGTCAGACGTAAGGACGGCCAGTTCCAGCGCGTTCAGCGCTATACGCGCGTCACCGCCTGCCATTTCGGCAAGGAGGGATACAGCCTCGTCGCTGATATTAATCTTCAGATTCCCGAAGCCCCGCTCCTTATCCTCAACCGCCATTCTGACTATCTTCTCTATATGCTCGTTTTTGAGAGGTTCCAGCATAAATACCGTGGATCGCGATATCAGGGCCTTGTTTACCTCGAAAAACGGATTTTCGGTGGTTGCCCCGATCAATACAACGGTCCCGTCCTCAACATGAGGAAGCAGGGCATCCTGCTGGGCCTTGTTGAAACGGTGTATCTCGTCTATGAAAAGGACACACCTGCCTGCCGGATTCATAAAAGTGTTCTGGGTCTCCTCTACGACCTGCTTTATATCCTTAACGCCGGCAGTAACAGCATTGAGCCTGAAAAAAGGAACTTTTGTGGTATTGGCTATTATCCTGGCAATAGAAGTTTTGCCCGTGCCGGGAGGGCCAAACAGGATAATTGATGAAATCTTGTCGGCCTGGATCATCCGGTACAGCAGCTTTCCCTTGCCTATAATATGTTCCTGCCCCACGAACTCCTCAAGAGTCCGGGGTGACATCCGGTATGCCAGCGGTTCCTTTTTTGTCATTTACACTACCAGCCTTTTTCCTTCTTCTTTTCTTTGGAAGCAAACCGTATGCTTCCAGGACCTTTTCATGGTTTTCCCTGTCATACCTCTCAAACAGGTCAGGCCTTTTTGCCTTTGTCCGCTCAAGCATCTGAAGGAAACGCCATTTTTCTATGTTTGCATGATGTCCCGACAGCAGGACTTCCGGGACTTCCCTTCCCCTGAACACAGGCGGCCTGGTATACTGGGGAAACTCCAGTAGCCCGTTGTAATGGGACTCATTTGAAAACGAGTCCTCCGAGCTCAGTACCCCTTCCACAAGGCGGCTCACGCAGTCGATGAGCACCATCGCGGGCAGCTCTCCGCCTGTCAGTACATAATCGCCTATGGAGATCTCCTCGTCAACAATCTCCTCGATTATTCTTTCATCTATGCCTTCATAATGGCCGCACAGGATTATCAGGTGTCCTTCGTCCTTCAGTCTCCGGGCTGTCTCCTGGGTAAGTATGGTTCCCTGGGGACTCATATATATGGTTCTCGGTTTTTTTGGATACTGCTTAACAACATACTCCCATGCATCGTATATGGGCTGGGGGGTCATTATCATCCCTGCTCCCCCGCCGTAAGGGTAATCGTCGACTTTCCTGTGCTTGTCCAGCGAAAAATCGCGGATATTATACGTGTTCACTGTGATTATGCCCTTTTCCCTTGCCCTTCCTATTATGCTCTCGCTGAGGAACGAATCTATGCTTTCAGGGAAAAGGGTCAAAACGTCAAACTTCATCAAGCAAACCCTCCGGAATATTTACCTGCATGCGCCTTCCTTCCAGGTCCACTTCCTCCACGACCGATTTCAGCGCGGGAAGGAGTATTTCCTTTTTATTCTTGCCTTTTATGACGTAAACGTCATTGCTTCCGGTTTCTAAAACGTCTGTAAGCGTTCCGAGAAGCGTGTCTCCTTCGTAAACTTTCATGCCGATGAGATCGCATATATAGAACTCATCCTCTTCAAGAGGCTTGGCATGCCTGCGGTGGACCAAAAGATCAAGGCCTTTGAATTTCTCCGCCTCGTTCATGTTTTCGACACCGCTTAAGGATATCAGCACGAAGTTCTTATGGATCCTGCATTTTTTGACCCTGTATTCCTTCAGGCCGCCATCCTGGTTTACTGATACGAAAAGCAGGTATTCAAAGCGGGACAGGTCTGAGGTCAAAGGCATGACCTTCAGCTCTCCCCTGACGCCATGAGTATTGACAACTTTTCCGACCGCCAGATATTCATTCATACGAAATACCTCGAAAAACCTCTTTTTCATTTTATTATACCACTGATTGCACAGTTGAGACAGACTGTGCCACAGGGACGGTTCTGTTGGCACATCTGTGCCACAGGGACGGTCCTGATGACACACTTGTCACCTGTCCCCATTACTCAAAATGAGTAAAAGTGTACGTCCCCTTTACTCACTCATTAAAAAAAGGCGAACATAAGTCGCCTTTTTAACAATTGGAAACCTTCGTTCCTTTATGCACAAAAATGTGTTCTTGCGCATCATGAGGATATGGGTTTGATTACATCCCGGATAGCCCATTTCTTGACGGTTACCTTGGTGCGTTCGACGCTGGTCTCGAAAGTAATCTCGTCGTCCTTGATATTGACTATCTTACCTGTCAGTCCGCCAATGGTGACGATCTGGTCGCCTACTATAGCGCCTGCTATCGTCTCCTTCATTTTCTTCTCTTTTCTCTTCTGGGGTACGATCAGGATAACGTACATCAAGGCTATCGGTATAATCAAAAACAGCATTGATAACCAGTTACCTGCACTCAGATCCGCGCCTGAAGCATTGGGATCGGTAACCCCTGATTCAGCGGCAAACGCAAAAAAGTTGAACAAAAACTCCATATGAACCCTCCATATTATTTATGACTATTTGCTCTGCAAAACGTGCCAACGTTACACGCTGTTATTATATAGTATTTTCTGCATGATAGCAAATAAAAATCATTAAGCCTCGTATCCGAGCCTCTCGAAAGCTTCCTTTCTGAAGTCCAGCAGCCTGTCGTTCCTTATGGCTTCCCTCACGTCGGCCATCAGTTTAATCAGGAACCTCAGGTTATGCCATGTGGCAAGTCTCAGCCCGAGAATTTCGCCGCATTTGAACAGGTGTCTTATATACGCCCTTGTAAAGTTCCGGCAGGCATAACAGTCGCAGTTCTCGTCCATGGGCGAAAAATCCCTTGCATACTTCGCATCCCTTATAATTACCCTGCCCTTCGACGTAAAGATAGTTCCGTTCCGTCCTATCCTTGTCGGGAGAACGCAGTCGAACATGTCTATGCCGCGGATGGCCCCGTCGATAAGGTAATCAGGGCTCCCCACACCCATCAGGTACCTGGGCTTGTCCTCCGGAAGATACGGGACGGTCTCTTCAAGGATCTCGTTCATGAGGCCGCCGGGCTCTCCAACGCTCAAACCTCCTACGGCATAGCCGGGAAAATCGAGATCGGTTATCTGTTTTGCGCTCTCTTTCCTTAGATCCTTGTACGTGCTTCCCTGGACTATGCCGAACAGGGCCTGGTCTTCTGGCCTTTTATGGGCTTCCTTGCATCTTTTCGCCCATCTTGTCGTCATCTCCATGGAGCGTTTCGCGTAGTCGTAATCACAGGGATACGGAGTACACTCGTCGAAGCACATGATAATGTCTGAGCCAAGAGCGTTCTGGACCTCGATGGATACCTCGGGCGACATGAACTTCTTCGATCCGTCAATGTGTGAACGGAAAGTGACCCCTTCCTCCCTGATATTCCGGAGATCGCTGAGGGAAAAGACCTGGAAACCGCCGCTGTCAGTCAGGATAGCGCGGTCCCAGTTCATGAATTTATGAAGTCCTCCTGCTTCCCTGACAAGCTCATGGCCCGGTCTTAAAAAAAGATGATAGGTATTGCTCAGAATTATGTTTGCGCCTATCTCCTTCAGTTCGTCGGGGGACATCCCCTTGACCGTGGCCTGGGTGCCTACAGGCATGAAAACAGGGGTCTCGAAGCTGCCATGCGGGGTGTGCAGTATCCCCAGTCTTGCGCCTGACTGCTTGCATTTTTTTATAAGCTCATATCTTACTGCGGGCATAAAACTCCTCACTGTCGATGATTATTGCCATTTTTTCGGCAACTTTTCCCACACTGTACTAAACAATAATACAGGATTTGCGGGCTTATTACAAGTTTATTATATTCATATTATTGCGTTTGCTTAATGTATAAATAGATGTTATAATCTGGATTGTGACTTATTAATTGATAAAAACCATGCAATAATTATGATTGCATGGAGGTGATTCCGCATTCGCGCTTTTAGCAGAAAAATATCCAAAGCATTCAGGAGAAAAATAACCAAGGCATCCATTGCGTCGATAATCGCGATATTATATGGTATTGTGATTTTTACCTATTCTTTGTCCGGATCGGACCAGAAAGATATCGACACTTTCGATGTCGTTGAGGATATAGTGGTCACAAGTCCCGGCCCCATAGTTGTTAATATCCCTGAGGAAGATGATCCCCCGGCGGCAGTCGAAGAAGCCACTATAACAAAGAAGCAGAAATATTTCGAGGAACTTGTGTCCCCGGACAGCACAAGCATCCTTATCATGGCGAAAGAGCCTACCTATTTCAACTTCGACACAATAATCATACTTAATATAGACAAAACAGAAAAAAAGGTTAAATTAATAAACATTCCCAGAGATATTTATATCGACTACTCCGACGAGATAATTGAAGCGGTAAGAAAAGTGATATCCTATTACCCTGACGATCCCGGGTTCTACAAGATAAACGCCGTGCCAAGCGTTGGAGACCATATCAACTATAAAAACGACCAGGGCCGGTTCAAAAAGGATTATATTGATTTCCTGGCGGATGTGATTGAAGAAGTTTTCTCAATCCATGTGGACGATTATGTCTATGTCAGGGTGGAAGGATTCAGGAACATAGTTGACTACTTCGGCGGCGTTTATATCGACGTTCCTGTCCGCATGGACTATGAAGACCCTTACCAGAACCTAAAGATTGACCTCCAGAAAGGATACCAGCGCCTTAATGGCCACCAGGCCGAGGGTTTTGTCCGGTTCAGGCAGGGCTATGACGAAAACGGCAACTTCGTCAATTACGGGGATTTATTCAGAAAGAACAACCAAAATAAATTCATCAAGGCCTTCATAGACCAGCATGTAACTTTGAAGAACCTTGGCAAGCTGGCCGGAGTGGCTGAGATCGTAAAGAAAAACCTCAGGACCAGCGTTGATACCTGGGATGAAATTGTGGACTATGCAGCGCTGGCCGAAGAGGCTGTAAATAACGGGTATAAAATAGAAAACGTAAGCCTTGAATTCACTGACAAATTTATCAAGGGAGCGTCATATTTAGTATTAAAAGAAGCAGAGATCGGTTCCGGCGGCGATATGTAGAAGCGCGCTCCGCGCTGCCATGACTTTTCAATTTTTTATGCGGCGTTTATGCATGCGATTTTAAGCGGAGCACGGATTTGGCACCGGCAAGGGATCAGTTTCCGCGCAGTCCTATAACGAAGCAAATACCTGTTCTGTCACTTTCCTGCGGCTTTCATGACCATGTTCTGGTGTTCCTGTATATATACCTTTGAAGTCGACGAACTGTGTGACGTGCTGTTCTTCAGGTACAGGTCGAAATGACCGTTGACGCCGTTTTCAACGGTATCGACTCCATGGGGCATCCCGGACAGAGACGCGGCAATGTTCACGCCGTTATGGTATATCACCACCGCCCTCGGCGACCATTTCCATGTCCCGAACAACGATTTCATTATATTAGTATCTGACACCGTCAGCGGCTCGATATCCGCATGGTTATATCCTCCGATCATCTTTGCCCTGAATTGCTTTCCTGTATCCACGTCAACTATTGTGAACGTATCCCCTCTTTTTATCAGGTACTGGCCTTCAAGGTACCAGTCCACCGCCGTGCCGCGGCGCTGGGGAGCCTTGTCCTGCCCCGGGGTAACAGTGTAAACCCTCGGCGCGTAGCCTGAGATGGCTATTTTTTCACCGGCGTCAAGCCATTCGTTTTCATCCATGTAATTGTACTTCATTACCTGCTGAACCGGTACGCCGAATTTTCTTGCTATGGATGTGGCCGTATCGCCCGGCTGGACTATATATGTCACGTCAGGCCATTTCGTGTTGTCCGCGGGCGGCTTTTCCGCCGCCGGGGGCGCAGACGGCGCCGGAGCCGTGCCGGTAATGGCCGGTATTACAAGTACCTGGCCCGGGTAGATAATGTCCCCCGTAAGGTTGTTGGCTTTTTTCAGGCTGTCGACCGTGATCCCGTACTTGTTGGCTATCTTCCAGAGGGAATCTCCTGCGACCACAGTATAGCTGCTCGTATTATTTGCGGATGGGCTTGTAACGTTAACAGTCTGGGTGGATGAATTAAGCTCTACATTGTACCCGAGATTCTCGGCAATAAATCTCAACGGTGCATAAGTGACGCCATCAATCACTATAGAGGGAGGCATTTTTTTCTGGACCCCGTTGACCCTTGCAAGACCCGATCCCCGCACAAAGGCGATCATATTGTCGTTCTTGTTGATGCCTACCGTGTTGGACGTATTGTTCCACCAGACGCTTCCGCCGATTGCCTTCCCCAGGTCGTAAAGCGGAACGTATGTCGTATTGTCGTATATAAACGGCGGGTTGCTGAAGGTTTGCAGCGTCCCGTTTATTGCTACCCTGATGTTGTAGTTGTACGCGCTTTGAGTGCTCGTTATGCTCGATGTCGGCGTTTCGGCGGCATGGGCAACTACCGGGGAGGTCATCATGAAAGAGGCCAGGAGTATCGTCCCCGCCATCACTTTTACCATGTTTATTTTGATGTTCGGGAACTTCTCCCTGATATAGTCGATTATGTTTTTATTTAGGCGTTTTTTGTTGTCGTCATCTATTTTACTGAATTCCTCGGCGAACTCCACATCGTTCATGTTTGTGTCGATGTAGAGAATCAGATCGTATCCGTCATCTGTTTCGATCAGCCTGTAACTCCTGAAAAGATCCAAAAAAACTACCCCTTTCACAAATGTTCGTGTCAGGGGTAGTATCTGCAATAATCATAAAAATATGTTCAACCGGTTTTGACGGTCATTTATCGGTTTATTCGTAATTTTCGGCTAAAATAATTTCATCTTCCGTGAAAACGTACTCTCTTACCTTCTGATAGCCTGCAGCCATTGATTCAATGCTGGCGCCGGGATCGCCGACAATAGACTTGTATGAAAATGCAAAATCGGGTTCAAATTTCGCTACTATTATCTCAAGCTTATCCTTCTTGCAATGATAGAAGTATACGGTCCCTTTATGTTCCCGCCTGCTGTCCTCGGGTTTCTTCGGCACATAGAAATACTGTGCAAGGAAAGAGCCATCAGGAAGCCGTACGATTTCGGTCACAGATCTTGATATAACCGCTCCGTCGCGTTTTATCACGCTTTCCTGCATATATGCATCGTTTTTCATGTCAAGCTCGCCTGCAATAGTTTTTTCATCGCCTGCCAGATCTGTAGGATCAAATCCGTCCTCCTCATTGACTGCATGCATGGTATAGGTCAACTTGCTGCCGTTTCTTTCTTTGACTGTATCGTAATCACCGATCTTGCCGGTTTCCCTGTCTTTATCAGCAAGGCTGATAAAGTCAACCATGGTCATATGAACGATATCAAGGTAAATAACCGCTTGATCCATTTCAATGTTCAGCATCAGGTTGAAATCATTCGAATCAAAATTGGAGGCAGCGCTTTCAAAGCGGCCCATAGCTTCATTAAAGGCATCATAAAAGCTATTGAGTTCCTCTCCCGATTCATAGGAGATCTTTGAACCGTCTTTCTTCGATCCTTCATCACCAGATTTTTTCGGTTCGTCTTCATCCCTGGTATCAGCTTTCTTGCTGTCCTTGTTGTCCTTTTTATCCTTGTTATCATCCTTGTCTGATTTGTCCTTGTTGGACGAAGTAACTTTCTTGTCATCATCGGATTTAGTGGACCCGCCCCTGCCGCATGCGGCAAAAGTAGTAAATACAAGGGCAAACACCAAAAGCACGGCAATTAGTTTTTTCAACATACTCATTGATTCTCCTCCCAATCCTCCTGAAACATATTCGAATATTTTAAAGGTTTTATGTGCAGCAAGGAAATATACGCCATGTACCGATGATATTATATGTTTTTCATACCCCTTTTGTAATCACCCCAGGGATGATTTTTGCCGGGTTTCTTGCTCCCGGCTCGCATCACTGCCTTATTCAGTAAATTATTAATGTTATATATTAAAGATATATCAGGCTGACGTCTATACGACATATTATCCTTTTGGATTTCCTTGATAACGGATGAAAGATATAATATAATCTTTTAGGTTTAATGACAAAAAATTTCATATGGGAGACATGTAACATGGAAAAGAGGGAAAGATTTGCCTCACGTTTAGGATTCATCCTTATTTCCGCGGGCTGTTCGATCGGACTGGGAGATGTCTGGCGCTTTCCATACATTACCGGCCAGTACGGCGGCGGAATATTCGTTCTTATTTACCTTGCATTCATCGTTATCCTTGGTTTGCCCATTATGTCGATGGAGCTCGCCGTCGGCCGCGCCAGCCAGAAAAGCATAGCCACCTCGTTCAATGTCCTTGAAAAGAAAGGCACGAAATGGCACTGGATGGGTTACGCCGGGATACTGGGCAATTACATCCTCATGATGTTCTATACTACCGTTGCAGGATGGATGCTGGGATACTTTTTCAAGTTCGCCACAGGCCGTTTTGTCGGGGCAGGCAACGAACAGATAGCAGCTGTTTTTGGCGAACTGATCGGCAATCCCTGGGAGATGACTTTATGGATGGTCCTGACCACCGTTATCTGTTTTGGGATCTGTTCCCTGGGACTCCAGGAAGGTGTCGAGAAAGTAACCAAGATCATGATGGCAATGCTGTTCATCCTGATTCTGACTCTCGCCGTTAAGTCGTTGACCCTTCCGAACGCCGGCGCAGGACTCAAGTTTTACCTGTTGCCCGATTTCGAAAGCGTAAAGAAGCATGGCCTATGGGAAATCATATATGCAGCGATGAGCCAGGCATTTTTCACGTTAAGCTTAGGCATCGGCTCCCTCGCGATATTCGGAAGTTACATTGGTAAAGAACGCAGCCTTCTTGGTGAATCCATCAACATTGCCGTGCTTGACACATTTATTTCGATCATCGCCGGGCTGATCATATTCCCGGCCTGTTTTGCATTCAGCGTTGACCCCGGCGAAGGTCCCGGGCTTGTATTCGTGACCCTTCCCCATATTTTCAACTCCATGGCCGGCGGAAGGATATGGGGATCCCTGTTCTTCATTTTCATGACCTTTGCCGCATATTCTACCGTCATAGCGGTATTTGAGAATATAATCTCCTTTGCCATGGACCTTTGGGGATGGAGCAGGAAGAAAGCCGCCATCATCAACACGATCTTTCTTATCGTTCTTTCGATGCCGTGTATTTTGGGATTCAATGTTCTCAGCGGGTTCCAGCCCCTCGGAGCAGGCACCGGCATACTCGATCTTGAAGATTTCATACTCAGTTATAACCTGCTTCCTCTCGGATCGCTGATATACCTGCTGTTCTGCGTTTCCCGCCATGGTTGGGGATTCGACAATTACCTTGAAGAAGTCAACGCCGGAAAGGGCGCTAAAATGCCCCGATGGCTGAGAGGATACCTGACCTGGATACTGCCCCTGATTATACTGTTCGTGCTCGTTCAGGGCTACATCAATTTCTTCGGCTGATAAACCTGAAGGAATCATGGGGACGGTTCCATATATTCTTCCATCATTTGATCAAGCAATGGTTATCATGATTATTATACTTTATTTGGATTTTATATCATATAGTAAAAAATTACGTTTAATTGTCGTTTATTGCATTATTGATGTTTCAAATGACAATTATGTTGGATTAAATATAAAAGAAGCAATTGATATTTTTACTATAAGGAGGTCCAACTGTGAAGGCATTTATAAGGGGGCTATAAGGGGGCAATCAAAATCTGATTCTAAAAAGGGAACCCAAAACAATGACACAGCTTATTTTTCAGATTCCAATAAAAAAGCATCTAAAAAAAAGTTTGGATTATTCAAAAGCATACGTTCAAAACTAATATGTGTCTTTATGGTTACAATAATACCAATTATAATGCTGGGGTTAATTTCCTATAACAACTCTTTTAATTCGATTAAAAATACAGCAACAAAGGCCTCATTTGAAACACTGAAGCAATTGGGAAAGAATATCGAGTTTGAGCTTGGCAAATATGAGGAAATCTCATTTCAATTAATACTTAACGATAGTCTGCAAGAGTATTTAGTCCTTGATTCCGCCAATATTACATTAGACTATATGGAAGTCCAGCAAAAAGTGCAAAGCTTAGTAAAAAATTATATGTTTACAAATCCAAATATTTATAACATTACTTTGCTTTTGAAAGATAATAAAACTATTGATTTTTCAAGTAATTACCTGATTGGTGACGTATATAAAAATATGGTTGACAGTAATCTTATGGCTAAAGCGCGTGAATTCTCAGGAAAAGAAACGTGGATAGGCAACCATGGCGAGATGCGTGAATTATCAGGGAAAGCTTTTTGGGTGGGTATACACGGCGAGCTTGATGAACATCGCTTAGAAAATACCATAGATTATGGTTTATCTTTAGTCAGACAAATAAATGATATATTGTTTAGCGAGGAAAGAGGCTTACTGATAATTGATCTTAAAATTGACCTGATCAAATCACTTCTTGAGGAAATAAACCTTGGAGATAACAGTGAGCTTCATTTGGTAAGCCCTGATAACAGGGACGTTGCCTTCGAAATTTTAGAAGGATCAAGTATGCTGATAGACACAAATGATGTAAATAATAATATAACCGACAAGGAGTTTTTTTCAAGAATAACTGATACTGACGGCACTTTTATTGATAAATATAAAAACCAGGAGTATCTTGTGATACATACCAAAATTGAAACAAAAAATGGAGACACAGGATATACTCTTGTAGGTCTTGTTCCTACAGCAAACTTCAAAGCAGAAGCCAGAAGTATAGGTACAGTAACTATTATCTTTACCTTAATAGCAATCGTCATTGCTTTGGTGATAGGTTTATATCTGTCAATTGGAATATCAAAACCGATCAATCGAATATTGAACCTTTCGAAAAAAGTGGCTTCAGGCGATTTAACAGTAAAGGTGGATGTAATCAGCAAGGATGAGATGGGAGTTCTTTCGGACAGTATCAACTCAATGGTTGAAAGCATGCGCAGGCTTATTTCTAATGCCGCTGAAACAGCAAATACCGTAGAAGTATCCGCATCCACACAGGAACAGCTCAGCGCAATAGAAGAACTTGCTTCCTATGCGAAGCATCTTGATGAAACAGCGAAGAATTTAAGCGATTCTATAAAGAGTTTCAAAATTAACTAATCAACTAATTATTATTCCAAAGAGGCTCATATGAGCCTCTTTTTTGTCTTTCACCATGCGGACGCAGCAAAGGATTTAGCGAATCACTCGCTTATCAGTGGTATCACGTTAATTACCGGCGTCTCATACGGGTGAACCCGTTTTATTGCTTCCACCGCGGCTTTATACAGCTCTTTTTTGCAGGTGAACTCAACCTTGGCTTCTTCCGCCTCGCATATCTTGCCTACTTCACCCATAAAGGGATTGGCCCCTGCAAGGGCTCTCCAGCTGCCCCTGACCCTGGAGACCGCCATGCAATAATCATAATCACCTACCGTAAGGGCTCCGGTCTCGTTAAGCGCATCCCTAAGTTTTGGCACATATTCTTCCGGGATAAAGCATTCTATTTTTACCATAAC
>DUSJ01000281.1 GCA_012842645.1 Clostridiaceae bacterium
AGTCCCCAGCCCTGGGGCCTTGCAAGGGCGACCCCCTGCTCAAGACGGCCTTTGATCTTCTCGAGCTCACGCAGATCTTCTCTTTTCATCATTTCGGTGTTTAAAATCCTGCATTTTATCCTTTTTCCCGTGAGTAAATAAATGAAATCCTCAATGAGCCTGACTTTTTCTTTGTCTTCATCGCTCAGGGAGATTTCGTTTTCATTCTTTGGTGATTCGGTTGCGGAAATTGCAGCTTTTTGCTGAAGTGATTTTCCTTTCTCGGAAATTTCAACGAGAATGTTGTCATTTGTGTTTAAAATCTGTCCATTCGACCAGAATTCAACAGTTTCTTTTGTGTGCTGCTGCTTTGCGGATGCCCAGCTGGCGTCCATTTGGACGCGAGAATCCACGATCTTCATATGACATGCCTCCTTGCATATTTACTCCATCCCTGGAGCTGAAACTGTCAATATATATATCGGCAGAATAAGGGAATACCTCGACGGGAAAGTTTGTTGTATTATATTAATTAAAGGCGAAGGCATCCGAATTTGGACGGAGAGATCATAATGAACAACTGGAACAATTTTGTCAGGGAATGCATGGCCTGCACAAAGTGCGGCCTGCATACAGGCAGGAAGAATGTCGTAATAGGCAGAGGAACCCCGAAACCTGTACCCCTTCTTTTTGTGGGCGAAGGTCCGGGCGAGCAGGAGGATATCCAGGGTGAAGCTTTTGTGGGAAGGGCCGGAAAACTGCTGGATCTTCTGCTCGAAGCGCTCGGGATCAGCGAAGATTGCTATTATATAGCCAATGTCGTAAAATGCCGTCCTCCCCAGAACCGGGTCCCGACCAGGGATGAAATGGAAGCATGCCTGCCATGGCTGAGATACCAGGTTAAAACTCTTAAGCCTTCGATAATCGTTTGCCTTGGTTCCACCGCAGCCAGGGCGATAATAGATGACGATGTCAAAATAACCCAGATCCGCGGCACATGGATCGAACTTAAAAACGGAATGCAGGTAATGCCAACATACCATCCGGCGGCAGTACTAAGAGATACCCGGAAAAGAGAGGATTTCTACCTGGATATGAAGAAAGTCCGCGCCAGGCTTAACGAAATGGGCTGGCTTCCCGCCAGAAACACTTAAACTTGTCCGGCTTCATATCATAGAATATGAGCCAGAGCCTTGAGATGATTTGATGGTTTATCTTGATAATGCAGCTACTTCGTTTCCCAAGCCGGAAGAAGTTTATGTCCGGATGGACACCTTTATGAGAAAATCCTGCGCGAATCCCGGACGGTCATCCCATGAAATGGCCAGGGAGTCTGCGGACGTGGTAACGAAGGCCAGGGAGAGCATAGCAAAGCTGTTCAACGTTGATAACCCTCTTCGGATCGGGTTTACCCTGAACGCCACCATGGCCCTAAACATAGCCATCCACGGCACCCTGAAAAAAGGCGACCATGTCATTACCACCGCGATGGACCATAATTCCGTCTTAAGGCCCCTGCATGAGCTCAAAAAACGAGGTATCATTGATTATACGGTAATATTGCCCAAAAACCGGTTCGGGGCAATAGACGCTTCTTCTTTCTCAAAAGCCGTAAGAACCAATACAAGGATGATAGTCACGACCCTTTCATCAAATGTGACGGGGATTGTCCTGCCCTATGCGGAAATAGGGGAGATCGCAAGGAAAAAAGGTGTGCTGTACCTCCTGGATGCAGCGCAGGGAGCGGGAGTGCTGCCCATAGACGTTAAGGGCATGAATATCTCCATGCTGGCATTCCCCGGTCACAAGGGACTGATGGGTCCCCAGGGAACCGGGGGGCTGTATGTCCGCGAGGATGTCACCCTGAACCCGATTATCCAGGGAGGGACCGGGAGCCGGTCAATTGAGACCATGCAGCCCGATTTCATGCCCGACATGATCGAGAGCGGCACATTGAACACGCCGGGAATAGCAGGCCTTTGCGCTGGCGTGGATTTTATCAGGAAAACCGGGACGGATGCAATCTGCATGAAAAAAAAGAACCTTATTGAGAGGCTCTATGAAGGCATTGCAGCAAACAGGCGCATCAGGCTGTATTCAACAATCGAGGGTTATGAAAACAGCGGGATTATAGCCTTCCTGATAGAGGGTATGGACTCTTCGGAAGTCTCCAATATTCTTGATTCGAAATACCATATCGCAACAAGGCCGGGTTTCCATTGCGCGCCTCTGGCCCACAAGGCCATAGGCACATACAAAACGGGACTGGTCCGCCTCAGCCCGGGATACTTCACTACTCCTGATGAAATCCAGTACACGGTCGACAGCATCAACGAATTAACAACTGTGCCACGGGGACGGTTCTGATGGCACAGTTGTGCCACGGGGACGGTTCCGTTGGCACAGTTATGCCATGGAGACGGTCCCCCTGTCACAAGTCGATAAACGTAATCTCAGGTCTGGAACCGAGACGGAACGGAACCACGACATTGCCTATACCCCTGCTTATATAGGCATGAATGCCGTTTATGTCATGATATCCTTTCCTGTACCCTGCCCTGCAGGTCTTTTCCTTCCTGAAGATCCTGTATTCGAGACCGAAAGGCATCCATATCTGCCCGCCGTGGAAGTGTCCGCATAATAACAGGTCTGTTTCCCCTGGGTCCAGGGATAAAGAGATTTCAGGATTATGGGAAACGGTAAGGCTGAAGTCGGCAGTTTTGTCCCTTTGGGAAAAAGCCAGCGTTTTATCCGGCGCTCCCTCTTTATAATCGTCGATACCGATAATATTTATTTTTTTACCGTCTTTTTCAAAGATTACGGACCTGTTGACCAGTATTTCAAAGCCCATGCCCTTCATATCGGAGAAAAATACATTCCTTGCGGCGGGGTGCTTTCTGAAACATCTATGATCATGGTTGCCGGGCACTATATATACCGGAAGCCCTGACGACACCTCTTTTATCCATTTTTTGACCTTATGGAAATGCTTTTCATTCTCGGCAAGGTCGCCGGCGATTACGACCAGGTCCGCTCTGTTGTCAAAAATGGCTTTTGCGGCCTTTTTGGCTGAAACCATGAGCCGTTCCATATGGATGTCAGAAATAAGCGCGACCCTGATATTAAGGCCCGGACCAAACTTAAGGTATTCGCGCTTCAGGTTCGAAGCCTCGAACATCATGTAAAGGAAGAAGCAAATTAAAGCCAGAATGACGCAAATCAATTTTTCACCGCCCTTTAATAAAGCTTAGCATAACATTGACAGACGGAACAAGTAAGGGTTCTTTAAAATAATGTCCGGTACCGTATATTTGTTTATTCACGGTCCAGAGTGATAATATATAATAAGAACGATATGGGGTCAGGCTTGAAATATTCACTTTTATTTCCGGAAAGCGATCATAAAGGGAAAAGTGAATAATCCAAGCCTTACCCCGAGTGTCCGGAAGGATGGTGACATAAATATGAAAAGAGCAATTATAATTGTACTGGACAGCCTTGGCATCGGGGAGATGCCTGACGCGGCCAATTATGGCGATGAAGGCAGCAATACCCTCGGAAACATAACCCGCGCGATGAAAGACAAACCCTGGTACAGGCTGGAGAACATGGCAGGCATGGGCCTTGGGCTGATAGACGGTATTGACTATATAAAGAAAGTCGACGATCCCACTGGGGCCTTCGCAAGGATGACCGAAAGATCAAAGGGAAAAGACACTACCACCGGCCATTGGGAAATAGCCGGACTGGTCCTGGACAAGGCTTTTCCCACTTACCCCAACGGGTTCCCCAGGGAGATCATCGATGCCTTTGAGAAGGCAATAGGACGCAAGAGCCTGGGCAACTTCCCCGCATCGGGAACGGCGATAATTGAGCAGCTTGGAAAAGAACACATGGAAACTGGTTACCCCATTGTTTATACTTCCGCCGACAGCGTGTTCCAGATAGCTGCCCACGAAGAGATAATCCCCATCGATGAGCTTTACGATATGTGCGAAAAGGCAAGAGCCATACTGACAGGGGAACATGCCGTGGGCAGGGTTATTGCCCGTCCCTTTGTCGGAGAGCCCGGCAGCTTCAAAAGGACCGAGAGGAGAAAGGATTTTTCCCTCAAGCCCATAAAGAAGACCCTCCTGGATTTTGCGAAGGAACAGGGCTTCGAGGTAAGGGCAGTGGGCAAGATAGAGGATATTTTCGCCGGATCGGGGATAACCCATGCCGTGCATATCAACGGGAACATGGACGGCGTAGACAAGACTATCGACTGGATAAGGGACGATTTTTCAGGCATACTGTTCACTAATCTCGTGGACTTCGACATGCTGTACGGGCACAGGAACAATATCGAGGGTTATGCCCGGGCCATAGAAGACTTTGATCAGCGGCTGCCTGAAATCACCGGCGCCATGAAAGACGGTGATATCCTGTTCATTACGGCCGACCATGGCTGTGATCCCTCCACCGAGAGCACGGACCATTCGAGGGAATACACGCCGCTTTTGATTTACGGCAAGCCGGTGAGAAAGGGCGTGAACCTCCATACCAGGGAGAGCTTTTCGGATATCGCCGCCACGGTTGCCGAGCATCTCGGAGTCAGGGCGGAAATCGAGGGAAAAAGCTTCCTGAAGGATATACTTGAATAAATATGTTATCGGGGGA
>DUSJ01000282.1 GCA_012842645.1 Clostridiaceae bacterium
AGGTCACCTCGTTTTATCGACCCTTCATACCCTTGGGGCTGCCAAGACAATAGACAGGATCATAGACGTGTTCCCGCCCAACCAGCAGCACCAGGTGCGCGTACAGCTTTCGACCGTGCTGAAAGCTGTTATTTCACAGCAGCTTATACCTTCGGAAAAGAAAGGGCAGGTTGCCGCCTTTGAAATAATGATCATGAACAACGCCATACAGAACCTGATACGGGAAAACAAGACCTACCAGATCGACTCGGTGATCCACTCAAGCAGGAAACTGGGCATGCAGAGCATGGACATGAGTATAAGCGAGCTGTACAAACAGGGCTACATTACCCGGGAAGACGCGCTTCTTTATAGCCTTAACCCCGATGTCCTGGCAAAATATCTATAAAAAAACCTGGAGCAAGCGATGGGATATATTTGTGAAGAAGAACTCAGATCGATATACGACGAATTTGAGGGAAAACTGCTTGCCCTCGGATTCAAGCCGGAAATAGCGCTTATAAGGGATTATATGCTAAAAATACGGCTGACGGAGAACGATGCTGAACTGGGCAAGCTTATTGTCGATTACAGTCCGAAAAGGAAGTCTTTTAATCTCCGCAGGGATTCCGACCTTCCGGAGGAACAGTTTGCCCGTATAACCGGCCTGCTCGGAATTACGGCGCAGCAAAAATCCGATAAGAAACCGGAAAAAAAGACGCCGCGGGAAAAAGCGGAATTCCGGCTCAACGTATCGACGCTTTATTATGCGTTTGTCGACGGTTCCTTTATAGACGGCCATACGGGGTATGGAGCCGTTATATTGAAAGGGGACGATATTGTCGCAGAGCTTTCCGGAAGGGTGGATTCCCCTGAAGCTTTCGATTCCCGCCAGGTAGCAGGCGAGATCCGGGCTGTCATCGAGGTCCTGGAATGGTGCAAAGTCCGGGACGTGAAGGAGATTACAATATTTTACGACTTTCAGAACATAGAAAAGTGGGCGACAGGGGAGTTTAAGACCAATACCCCTGTCACCCGGTCATATAAGGAGTACATCGATAACTGCGATATAAAGATCACATGGGTCAAGGTGGAAAGCCATACGGGTATAGAACTTAATGAGAAAGCGGATGCCCTTGCGAAGGAAGGCGCACAGAAACCGCTTACTTCTTATGGATCCACGGAGCCCTGCCTATAAGAGGCTCGTAAAGGTCGTCCTTTATATCAAGTTTCAGCTGTGTCAGTTCCTCGTCCGTAGGCTCGCGGTCCTGGAATTCAACGAAGGGAACATCTTCAATGACTGCAATGGGAGTCTGTTCATCGGCCTCGCCCATGCAAATCACGGCGCTGGCAGCCAGACCGCCTGCAATGTCGATGCGGGTCTGCCTGAGTGTTTTATTGAACAGATCTTTATCTCCTATCTTTATCTTTAAGCTCTTAAAACCGCAATGGGCAATCGCTCTTCCCGTGACTCCCCACCTTAACGGGGTGGTAGCGCTGTCTGTTATTATAACGCCTGCCTGCTGCAGTTTATACCGATCCCTCAGGAAGTTCCAGATCCGGTTGGCCGACTGCTGGGGATTTTTCGGCCACAGGATGAAATAACCGCCGGAATTGGATTCATCGATACCTGCCGAAGGGGCAATGAATCCGTTCTTTATGGTAATATAGACACCGTACCGGCTTTCTTCCCTGGGTATATAACTGTCTGCTTCCGCCTCTACAAGCCTGTCCTTTGATGTACTGTCAGCCGGGAGAACGTTTCCCTCGCAAAGAGAAATAACTTTTGAACTTATCGCCAGAACGCTTCTCTCATTCATTCGATCCACGGATTCGGCGATAATATCTTCTATCTGGCATTCAAAGGGCCTGATTAGCCTGGTTCTTATGGCTGTGACCTTCATTTTGACTGTTCCCCCCGTTTTTAACTGCAAATATATACTATCATATCACAATAAAAAGATAAGGGAACCGCCCCTGACCAATCCTTAACCTTAGCTCAGACTGGTTTAAAAAGCTTCAGCAAGGACTTCAAAATAGCTTTGTGGATGCTTACACGCAGGACAAACGGCGGGAGCGTCAGTACCCTCGTGAATGTACCCGCAATTACTGCAAATCCACCGCGTTTTCTGCTGCTTGTAAAAAACAGTATTGTTCTTAACATTCTCATACAGAGCCCTGAACCTTTCCTCATGATGCTTCTCGATACCGGCGATGAGCCTGAACGCATTGGCCACCTCGGGGAACCCTTCTTCTTCGGCAACTTTTGCAAAAGCGGGATAGATCACGGCGAACTCCTCATGTTCGCCTTCAATGCCGCCATTCAGGTTATCGAGAGTGTTGCCGGATACGACAGGGTATCCTGCGCTTATGTCAATGTTTATGGGAAGCTGACCTTGGAAGCCTTCCGCGATAAGATTATAGAACACCTTGGCATGTGCTCTTTCATTTTCGGCCGTTTTGATGAAAATGTCCCTGATCTGCCTGTATCCCTCTTTTTCGGCAACTGAGGCCGCGAAATAATACCTGTTCCTGGCCTGTGATTCACCTGCGAAAGCGCGCATGAGATTAACAGCTGTTTCAGTTCCTTCCAATCGTTTCATAAAGCCCTCCCATGTCTTTTTTCTTAAATTATTGGCAGAATATGATTAAAATATAACACGGGATAAAAAATACCCATGACCGTCGGGCGCAGGAGTGTTGTTTCCCTGCATGGCCGGACCGGACATGGGCTTCCGGGAGAGCATATTGGAAGCGAAACAGCTTAGGTAGGCTGCTTCCAACTGTTTACGAATCAATATTAGTATATTATCAGGGGTTTCACATCATACCGGAGCACCAATCGCATATAGGAAATTGGTCCTAATGACGCCGGGAGTGTTTCAAAACTGTTTCTTAACTGTGATGTTTCGTTTGCAGGCTATACATGGGATGAAAAATTGGTATATAATGATATATAATCGTTGTTACAAAAGAAAAATATCGCAGGGGGTCGCTTATGCACGAGAAATCAAGGATTTTGCTGTCTTTTCTTCTTGCCCTGGCATTGCTTTCCCTTATGTTTCCGGGAATTGACGCAAATGCCCAGTCTTATCCCGAGACAGTCAGAGTCGGCCTGTACTTTGGAGACTCGGCTGCCGCCAATGTGTCCTTCATTGCAAAATCTGGCCTTGAAATAGGGTATTACCTCAACGGGTCATTTGTTAAACTCCTGACCGAAGAGGGCGGCAAGCAGGCGATCGTAAGGAAGGATTCGCATTTTATAAAGTCTTCGTCGGGAAGCGTCACAGAGTACGATCCCTACGAGGGTGTCCCATTTGAAGGAGAAACCTTTGGCCCATACCATATCCAGATCGGTGACGCTGCTCCGGACCTTGCCACAGCACAGGGAATCTGCAGCGCATGCAAATCTGCCGGAGTACTTGCATACCCTGTATTTGAAAACGGCTGGTATGTATGGACCGGCTTCTATTCCGACGCCATAAAGGCGAATGAAGAACTTCAGACCATATTGGCGAAACTGCCTGGGGCAAGTCTTAAAGTTATACAACCCTCTGCTTCAAGGATGATAATTTACAACGGTTCTTTTGAACCACGGATGATATTCGGGGCAACAGACGTGAAGCTCGTGGTTAGGTCCAGCGAAGCCAATAACCCAAGGGTACTGTCTGTCAACGGCAAGCAGTACCGCGGCGAGATAGAGCTCCGTAGATTTACCGGCAGCGATATGACCGTTATCAATATTGTAAATATCGAACAGTACCTTTACGGGGTCGTTCCCCTCGAAATCGAGGCCTCGGCGCCAAAAGAAGCCCTGAAAGCCCAGGCGGTCGCCGCCAGGACATATACCTACAAATCCATGGGTTCATACAAGAAATGGGATTTCGATGTGACCAACACGGTAGCTTCACAGGTATATGGCGGTTATGACGCTGAAAAAGCATCGTCAAACCAGGCTGTAGACGAAACGAAGGGGAAGAAGGTACTGTATAACGGGCAGCTTGCTTCCATACACTATTTCAGTTCGAGCGGCGGCATGACGGAAGACAGCAAATATGTATGGGGAAACGATGTGCCATACCTGAAGAGCGTGCCCGATCCCTATGAATCCGGGACATCATACAATTATACCTGGTCAAGGACTTTTACAGCCGAACAGATAAAGCTTAAACTGTTTGTCTCCGGCGTGGAGATAGGCGATATAGTCGATATGGTCGCGGAAGAATATACTCCTGCGGGCAGGGTGAAAAAACTTAAGATTATCGGGACAGCGGGAACCATCACGTACACCAATGAAGATATACGAATAATCCTTGGTGACAGCGGGTACCTTCCAAGCAGGATGTTCACCATCAACTCAGGCAGTTCCGGACAGGGATCCACGGTTTTTGTCGTTACCGGCAGCGGAACTGAAACAGTCAGCGTTTCCGGGGCCAAGGCGGTCACATCTTCCGGTACATATGACATCGCGGCAGGTGGTTCTGTGACC
>DUSJ01000283.1 GCA_012842645.1 Clostridiaceae bacterium
CCCTTTTGCATGAGCAGGCAAAGTTTCAGCCTGCTTTTCTCTCCGCCCGACAGTTTTCCCACCGCCTTGAAAACATCTTCACCCGTGAATTTAAACCCGGCAAGAAGGTTACGGGCACTTCCCTCATCTATCTTCAGTTCCCTTTGGATCGTCTCAAGGATTGTCAGTTCTGGTTCCTTGAATTCGACCACCTGGGGCAGGTATGCTGTTTTCACGCTCGGGCCTGTCTTTACCATACCGGCATCTGGAGCAAGATAGCCCAGGATAATCTTCAAAAGAGTGGTTTTGCCTGCCCCGTTGTTCCCCAGGAGAGCGACCCGGTCGCCATTCCTGACCAGCAGGTTTATATCGTCAAGGATCACCCTGCCTTCGAAACTCTTTTTTATGCCCTTTATGCTGAGAACCTCGGTGCCCGTGAAATCATCTGTCCTGAATGCTTTTGACAGTTTTCTTTCCGTCCTGGGCCTGGGTGTGGCGTTCTTCTGCATCCTTTCAAGTCTCTTCTCCATGCTGAAAGCCCGCTTGTGAAGTTTCGGGTTATCGGCCCTCCTGGCCCAGTCATGCATCCTTTTGACAGCCGCTTCAAGCTGTTTTATCTTTTTTTGTTCCTGCTCATAATGCTTTAGCTGTTCGATTTTTCGCTGCTCCTTCAGCAGGGCATATTTGCTGTAATTACCTTCATATGTATATGCCTGTCCGTCTTCGATCTCAATTATTCTTTCAGTGATTCTGTCAAGAAAATACCTGTCGTGGGATATCACAATCACGGTCCCGCCAAACGAAGCAAGGTATTCCTCCAGCCATTCCACGGCATTGATGTCCAGGTGGTTGGTGGGCTCGTCAAGCAGAAGTATGTCAGCATCGGCAAGGATGATTCTTGCCAGGTTCACGCGGGTCTTTTCCCCGCCACTCAGGTCTGAAAACTTTCTCTCCTGCATTTCCTTGTCTATGCCCAGGCCATTGCAGACTTTCCTGATCGAGGTCTCGATGGTGTAACCGCCTCTTGCTTCATATTCCTGGAGTATTTCCCCGTACTGCTTCATGACCTGGGGAGAATTATCGACGGCCATCTTCTGTGACAGTTCCCGGAGCTTGTCCCTCAGTTCGTAAACTTCACTGAAGGCCGAGTCCAGCACCTTGTAAACGGTAGTCCCGGGTGCATATTCGGGTATCTGGTCCAGAACTCCCACCCTGCGTCCCCTGGCCATCATCAGTTCGCCTTTTTCAAATCCTTCAGCCCCGGAAATAATCTTAAACAGGGTTGTCTTTCCCGCTCCGTTTTTTCCGATAAGACCTGTGACCGTATCTTCGTATATTTCAAAGGACACACCCTTCAGGACGTGCTGTGTGCCATAGTATTTATGGATATCTTTAAGAACTATTTCAGCCATTCCATGGATTCCTTTCGTTAAACTCCGTTTGTCCTTCCGCTAATAATGAGTAAAAGTTTCTACAGGATACTTATTCAAGGTTCGTGACCAGGGAGTTGTTTATAGTCGTAAGGGCTTTGGCAATAAGGCTCCTGGCTTTATCACGGAACCTGTCATCCAAAAGACTGTATTGCGATACTGTTTTTTCTGTAAGCGATCCGCTCCTGAGAAATTTATGATCAGCATATAAAACAATGCTGTATGAAAGCAGCAGCGCCGGGTCCGACAGGTTTTCGGGCAGATCCACGGTACTGAAATCCCTTTCCAATATAATCTGCCTGAGCTTCTTCAACGCCCGCACCCTTGCCAGCCGATACTGGGTCCTTATCCGTATATTAAGAGAATACCAGAAAAGCAGGAATCCTACCGGA
>DUSJ01000284.1 GCA_012842645.1 Clostridiaceae bacterium
CAGGTGGGGCATGATGCTTCTTTCCTCCTTCCTGCTGGCAGGGAGCACCTATGCGCTGTCCATTCTCCTTGAGGGCACGCCTGCCATGTACGGAGGACTGATATACATAAGCCCGCAGGGAATCCTTAAGGCTTTCATCCTTTCAGCCGGACTTTGCATCCTTCTTGTGAGACCCATCGGCAGGATACTCTCGGGAAAAGCTTTTAAGGAAGGTTCCATAATACCGGTGCATATCACCATGGGCAACAAGTCGGTGCGTCTCAATGCCCTGGTCGACACAGGGAATTCACTGATAGATCCCGTTACGGGTTATCCTGTGATGGTCGTGGAGGCCGAATCCGTCAAGCCTATACTGCCGCCGGAAGTTTATTCCTCGGTAGTGGCGAATAACATCAGTTACTATGCATCAAGCGGGGAGGATGCCGCCAGAAAGCCCTGGCTGAAGCGTATCCACCTTATACCGTACAAGTCGATAGGCAAGGAAAACGGAATGCTGACAGGTTTTCGTCCCGATGCCGTCAGGGTAGGAAAGGAAGGTTCCCTGAAGGAAGTAAAGGATGTGATCATCGGGGTTTGCGGCATTAAATTATCAAATAATTCAAAGTACTCGGCACTGGTAGGGCCGGCAACCCTATCTAAGATATGACGTAATATAAGCATAAAAACATTACATCAGGGCATCAGTATAAGCGATTTCATATGCAGCGGAAAGAAGGGAGATATGCGATATGTTTGAAAAAGTGTTCGGGTTCATAATAACCCTGGTCAGGAACCAGGACCAGGAAGTAAACGAAATATTCTATATCGGGGGCAACGAAGTATTGCCGCCTCCTCTCCAGGCGAACGAGGAGGCCATGCTCCTCGAGAACCTCGAAAACGGCGACCTGTCGGTCAAAAAAGTCCTTATTGAAAGAAATCTCAGGCTGGTAGTCTATATTGCCCGCAAGTTTGAAAACACCGGTGTAGATATTGAGGATCTGACATCGATTGGCACAATCGGCCTGATCAAGGCCATCAATACATATAACCCCGGCAGGAACATAAAGCTTGCAACTTATGCTTCAAGGTGTATTGAAAATGAGATCCTGATGTATCTGAGGAAAAACAGCCGGGCAAAAACAGAGGTGTCCTTTGAAGAGCCGCTCAACGTGGATTGGGACGGCAACGAACTGCTGCTTTCGGATATCCTTGGAACCGACAGCGATATCATCCAGAGGAACCTTGAGGAGGAAACCGACAGGAAACTCCTGGCCAGTGCCATGAACAAACTGAGCGGCAGGGAAAAGAAAATAATGGAACTGAGATTCGGCCTGAACAACCACCTGGAGAAGACCCAGAAAGAGGTCGCCGACATGCTTGGAATATCCCAGTCGTATATTTCAAGGCTCGAAAAGAGGATTCTCGGAAGGCTGAAACGAGAGATTTGCAGAATGCTATAATCCGCTTGTCAAGGCCTTTTTAAAATATTTTCCTGACTAAATTCAGAATAAAACACACCTTCGCAGATAAGACTGTTAACTGAGATGATCAGTCGACAGTTGAAGGAAGGTGTGTTGATTTTATGAACAAGGTTGAGATCTGCGGTGTCAATACATCTAAGCTGCCCCTGTTGTCAAGCAGCGAAATGGACGAGCTGTTTGCAAGAATTCGCCAGGGGGACAAGCAGGCCAGGGAAGAGTTCATACACGGGAACCTGAGACTAGTCCTGAGCGTCATCCAAAGGTTCGGAAACAGGGGTGAAAATGCTGACGATCTTTTCCAGGTAGGCTGCATCGGCCTTATCAAAGCCATAGATAATTTCGACCTGTCACAGAACGTCAAGTTTTCCACTTACGCAGTTCCGATGATAATAGGAGAGATCAGGAGATATTTGCGGGACAACAACCCCATCAGGGTAAGCAGGTCCCTTAAGGATACAGCATATAAAGCCTTGCAGGCAAGGGAGAAGATAATCGGGAAAGAATCGAGAGAGCCGAATGTCACGGACATTGCCAACGAGCTTGGCATCTCAAAAGAAAATGTCGTCATGGCTCTTGATGCAATACAGGAACCCATATCGCTTTTCGAATCGGTATACCATGACGGCGGCGACGCCATCTATGTCATGGACCAGGTAAAGGATGAAAAGAACACTGACGAGAAATGGCTTGAGACTATTGCCATCAACGAAGCCATGAGCAAACTGAGCGAAAGGGAGAAAAGGATAGTTGACCTGCGTTTCTTTCAGGGACGTACCCAGATGGAAGTCGCAGAAGAAATCGGTATTTCCCAGGCCCAGGTTTCCCGCCTGGAAAAATCCGCCCTCAAGCATATGCAAAAGTATGTATGACTTCACCTGTCACTGTCATTCTGAGCGAAGCGAAGAATCTCGAGTAATGGGGACATTCCGCGGCAAACCAGACCCGCGAAGCAGCGGCGTGTCCCCATTACTCATGAGCAAAAACTAACTCTGATTGTCATTCTGGGTGAAGAATCTCCGCAGAGGCGCGTACCAATTACTCAAGTTAAATGAGCAAATCTTGACAAAGCCGTCAAACACAAGTAGCATATTGAATGTCAGATAAATTCAGACTGTTTTGATATGCGGGAGAGTGCTCTCTCAAAGAGAGCTTTTTTTGTATCTGAATATTATCACGTATAGCGCTCCTGAAATAAAATAGAAAGACCAGCTAATTAAAGTCAAGAGTTTATAATAAAAATTTTAAGAAATTTTTTTA
>DUSJ01000285.1 GCA_012842645.1 Clostridiaceae bacterium
CCGGTCTTGCAAAACAAGCCCTTTATACAATATGTTATCTGAAATCAGAAGCCCGCCCGGTTTCAGCAATCTCATCGCCTGCTCAAAATACTCAAGGTACTGCCCTTTTGCCGCGTCAAGGAAGATAAGATCATAAGGAGTGCTGAGACATTCCATAACCTCCAGGGCGTCTCCCTGCAGTACGCGTATCCGGCTGCCAAGCCCCATGGTTTCAATGTTTTTTCGCGCCGCTTCAGCCATTTCTTCGTCAATTTCAATGGTATCAACGATTCCTGAAGATCCCATCGCCCTGGCAATCACACATGCTGAATAGCCGATTGCAGTCCCTGCCTCAAGTACCCTTTCAGGCTTATGTATGCCAACGATCACCTTCAGCAAGGCGGCGGTTTCAGGCTGGACAATGGGTATGAACCTTTCCTCCGCATATTTCTCCAGTTGGCTTAAAAAGCCCTCTTCCCTTTTTATGACCGAACGCAGGAATTCTTCGATTTCAGGATAATTTATTCTCTCATCCATGGCATACAGTTTAAATCGGGCGTGCAATGCACGCCCCTACATTCGTATAATCATCTTTCACACAGCTCTGATTCATGTACTTGTCATCAAGCGCTCCGTATCCTGTCTGATTGTCTTTTAATTCTGACCGCTTACGCCATATTTCTGCTGGTCTCTCAAATGGCCTTCGAATGTCTCATTATATATATTGGTGCCGTCCGGTGTGGCAAAGAAATAATAGTAATTGGTCTTTTCGGGGTACAGAGCCGCTTCTATGGATTCTTTCCTTGGCGAGCAGATCGGCCCCGGCGGAAGTCCCTCATACTTGTATGTGTTATAGGGATGTTCTATCTCCAGGTCCTTGTTCAGCACCGTGCTGATTCTGCCAAGCCCTTCATAGACCCTCGCATATTGTATGGTAGCGTCCGACTGCAGCTTTCGCAGTTCCTGGCTGTTAAGGCGGTTATGGAATACGCTGGATATCTTCTTATAATCCGTAGGGTATTTTGCTTCCATTTCGATCAGGGAAGCAAGAGTAATGACTTCATCCACTGTCATACCCAATTCTTCCGCCCTGTCATAATACTCCTTTGTAAAGACCCTGTCGAACTCTTTCAGGAGTCTTTCAATAAGGTCTTCTTCAGTCCATCCCTCGTCCATCTTGTAGGTATCAGGGTACAAGTAGCCTTCAAGAGGATATTTTCTGGCTCCGGTCTGCTTGACATCCTTCAGGAATAAGAATGCGGTATTGGATTTTTCACAAAGCTTGAGAAACTTCTCTCCATCGATATATCCCTGTTCGGCAAGAATTTTCGCTGTTTCCAGCAATGTTTTTCCCTCGGGTATCCTGATATCCTGCGTGGGATTCTTTAAAGGCTCTCCGCCTAACCTTGCCATGATGGCATAATAGTTCATGTCCTTTGTAAGCAGGAACTTTCCTGCCTTGTAGGTATTGTCGAAGCCAAGGATCTTTGAAAGGATACGGTAGATCCTCGTGTCCTTTATAAATCCCTGGTTTTTAAGATCCTCAGCGATACTGGCAGTCGAGGCCCCATAAGGCACTTTAAAAACGATCCCTGTTTCTTCTGTCAGAATTACTTTGGCCTGGGCCATGCCTTCCATAATAAAGCGATAGCCATAGAGAGCGCATGTCATGAAAACGACGACGCAAATAAGCACAAGGATAAGAAATTTTAAAAACAAATAGCGTTTCTTTCGCGGTCTTTTTCTTTTCTTATGCTTTACCGGCTTCAACCCGTCCTTTTCTATGGGTTTCGTAGCAGTGTCATTTTTTTGCACTATTCCTCACCTTGGCTCTCTGTTCAGTATTCAGAATCTTCTTTCTAAGCCTTATTGAACTGGGAGTTACCTCAATAAGCTCATCATCGTCTATAAATTCAAGGCTGCGCTCGAGGGTCATGTTTATGGGCGGCACCAGTTTCAATGCTTCATCGGAACCTGCGGCGCGCATATTGGTAACATGTTTTTTCTTGCAAACATTTATAACTATATCCTCGGTCCTGGAGCACTCGCCTACAATCATGCCCTCGTATACGGGAACGCCGGGACCGATGAAAAGGCTTCCTCTTTCCTGGGCGTTGTATAATCCGTAGGTTACCGATTCGCCTGTTTCCCATGCTATAAGAGCCCCGCGGGTGCGGCCTTTTATTTCCCCCTTATAAGGCTCATAACCATGGAAAACATGATTCATTATACCATTTCCCCTGGTATCAGTCAAAAATTCGGAACGGAATCCGATAAGACCCCTGGCCGGGATTTTGTACTCAAGGCGGACATGTCCGTCTGAATAATTATGCATATTGACCATTTCGGCTTTTCTCATGCCCAATTTTTCCATGACGCTTCCCATATATTCCTCGGGAACGTCTATTACCAGGTACTCGATTGGTTCAAGGACCTGTCCGTCCTTCTCGATCATAATGACTTCAGGCTTGGATACCTGGAACTCGTACCCCTCTCTTCGCATCGTTTCGATAAGGATAGCAAGATGGAGCTCGCCTCGGCCTGAAACCTTGAAAGCATCAGGCGAATCTGTCTCTTCAACTCTCAGACTTATATTGTGTTCCGCTTCCCTGAACAGCCTGTTCCTCAGATGGCGCGACGTTACATATGTACCTTCCCTTCCGGCAAAAGGACTGTTATTTACAAGAAAATACATCGATATGGTCGGTTCGTCGATGTCAACAAAAGGCACAGGTTCAGGATGGTCCTTATCGCAGATCGTATCGCCTATTGTTATGTCGGGTATTCCGGACACCGCAATGATCTCACCTATTGAAGCGCTGTCGATATCAGAGCGTTTCAGTCCCCTGAAATTCTGCAATGATGAGATCTTTACAGGCTGCAAGGTTCCGTCCCTTTTGCAAAGAACGGCTTGCTGGTCCCTCCTGATAACGCCTCTTTCAACACGGCCAATGGCTATCCTGCCGATGTACTCGTCGTAGTCGATACTTGATACCAGGAATTGCAGCGGCGCTTCCATATCTC
>DUSJ01000286.1 GCA_012842645.1 Clostridiaceae bacterium
AAACCCGCCTTGCCGAAAGCGTCAACAGCGTAATGATACATTTCCCTGTCGAGTTCGTCGTCTGTCTCTTCAAGCAGGCCTGCGCTCTTAGCTTTCCCGAACGCAGTATCGTCTTCGATCTTCATGCTGTAGCATGAAATATGGGCGAGATCGAAGGACAGTACTTCTGCGATTGTTTCTCTCCACTGGTCAAGGTCCTGATTTGGAATACCAAATATAATATCGGCATTTATGTTAATAAATCCATGCTTTTGTGCCAGTTTTAAAGCGATTTTGAAATCATCGAAGGTATGGATCCTGCCGATTCGTTTCAAGATATCGTCCTGGCATGCCTGAAGGCCGATACTTAAACGGTTGATACCCGATTCACGGTAATCTTTCAGCTTTTCATCGGTCAGTGTGCCGGGATTGGATTCAATAGTGATCTCGCAGTCCTTTGAAATATTATAATAGCGATACGCCGCTTCCAATATATCAGAAATGTATCGGGACGGGATGAGGGAAGGCGTTCCCCCTCCTATGAAAATGGTGCCTACATAAGGATGATTATATTCCTCAGCCTTCATGGCAAGCTCGGATACAAGCGCGTCGGTATAGGGACCCCAGTATTCCTCCATGCCGGGATATGACGGAAAGTCGCAATAATAACATTTCTGCCTGCAGAAAGGGATATGGATGTACAAGCCTATCTGTTTTTTATCCATTTTTTGCTTCCAGCTTCAAAACTTTTATAGCGAGCCCCTTCGCAGGAAGCAGGGGAAACGGTTCCTCTGCTTCCGTTTACGTATCCAGCTTAAGGACGCTCATAAAAGCTTCCTGGGGCACTTCGACGCTGCCCACCTGGCGCATGCGCTTCTTGCCCTCTTTCTGTTTCTCAAGGAGCTTCTTCTTCCTGGTTATATCTCCGCCGTAGCACTTGGCCAGGACGTCTTTTCTGTAAGCTTTGACCGTTTCTCTCGCAATTATCTTGTTGCCTATGCAGGCCTGGATGGGTATCTCGAACATCTGTCTCGGGATGTTCTCCTTCAGTTTCTCTGCCATACGGCGGCCCCTGGCATATGCCTTGTCGGCATGGACAATGAACGAAAGGGCGTCCACCACCTCGTTATTGAGCCTGATATCAAGCTTCACCAGGTTGGATTCCTTGTAGCCCTTAAGCTCATAATCCAGGGAAGCGTAGCCCTTGGATCTTGATTTCAGCGCGTCGAAGAAATCGTATATTATCTCGTTGAGAGGCATTTCATACTTCAGGATCACTCTTGTCGACTCAATATACTCCATCCCGAGATAAACGCCCCTTCTCTCCTGGCAAAGCTCCATTATATTGCCTACATATTCGGTCGGAGTCATTATCGACGCTTCGACTATCGGCTCCTCCATGCTTTCTATCTGCGACGGATCGGGCATATTGGTCGGGTTGTCGAGTTCGATGACCTCGCCGTTGGTTTTCCTGATCCTGTATACGACGCTTGGGGCAGTCGTCACCAGGTCCAGGTTATATTCACGCTCCAGCCTCTCCTGTATGATCTCCATGTGGAGCAGTCCGAGAAAACCGCATCGGAAACCGAAGCCCAACGCTTTTGAGGTCTCGGGTTCGAACATCAATGACGCGTCATTCAGCTGAAGCTTCTCGAGCGAATCTCTGAGATCACCGTACTTGGAACCGTCAGCGGGGTATATCCCGCAGAACACCATGGGAACAGCTTTTTTGTAACCGGGAAGGGGCTCGTTTGCAGGGTTGTCCGCCAGTGTTATGGTATCGCCGACACGGCAGTCCTTTACGTTTTTAATGCTTGCGCACAGATAACCCACTTCCCCGGCAAGAAGCGAGTCGCTCTGGATGAATCCGCCCGGCCTCAGGTAGCCAATCTCGGTTACGATGAACTCCCTGTTGGTATGCATCATACGGATGGTGTCTCCAAGGCCGACCCTTCCCTCCATGATGCGGATATATGCTACAACGCCTTTATATGAATCATAATGCGAATCAAAAATAAGAGCCCTGAGAGGCGAATCCTCATCGCCCTTCGGAGGTGGAATGACTCCAATTATCTTTTCAAGTACGCTGTCGATGTTTATGCCTGCTTTAGCCGATATTTTCGGCGCGTTATGGGCCTCAATCCCTATGACGTCCTCTATCTCCCTGATGACCTCGTCTGGTCTTGCGCTTGGCAGGTCGATCTTGTTAATGACCGGCATGATCTCGAGGTTATGCTCCAGGGCCAGGTAAACATTTGCCAAAGTCTGGGCTTCAATGCCCTGAGACGCATCAACTACCAGGATAGCTCCTTCGCAGGCAGCTATACTTCTTGAAACTTCGTAGTTGAAGTCCACATGTCCAGGGGTATCTATAAGGTTGAGGATGTACTCTTCGCCGTCAGATGCCTTATATATCATCCTGACGGCCCTTGCCTTGATGGTGATGCCTCTTTCCCTTTCTATTTCCATATCATCAAGGACCTGTTCAGCCATTTCCCTTTCGGTCAGCACGCCGGTTTTCTCAAGCAGCCTGTCGGCCAGTGTGGATTTTCCGTGATCTATATGCGCTATGATACAGAAGTTCCTTATCTTTTTCTGTCTTTCGTTCGCCATATTCAAACCTCAATAAGCAAGAATAAAACCTATCGATATTGATACCTGATTATTAATTTAATATACCATAAAACGCCGCTGTCACACAATATAACCGGTTTGATCAGGACAGTGTCAAGTTGTTGTGGAGTTTTTTTCTGGACAACTCCCCTGGTATCAACTGACCATACTATGCTGCCGGCCATAAGCCCGGATCAATACCTGTGTCCCTTTGTTAATTGCCGGGTTGTA
>DUSJ01000287.1 GCA_012842645.1 Clostridiaceae bacterium
CGAATCAAAAAAATGTTTGAAAGAAATTCTGAAATGTTATACTATAAAAAAGATTAAAGATATCGCTTTGCTAATAGGACCGGAAGGCGGTTTTTCGCCCTGCGAAGCCGACAGATGTATAGAATCAGGATTTGATGTGGCAGGTTTGGGAAAGAGGATATTAAGGACCGAAACGGCTGCGATTTCAGTGATCTCTATAATTATGTACGAGATGGGTGAACTTGACGGATGAATAAAGTTACTTTTGTTATTACTGATGATGCGATTTTCATGCGTACTCTTCTACGGAAAATAATAGAACAGCATGAAGAGTATGAAGTAGTCGGGGAAGCATCCAACGGCCGTGAGGCGATTGAGGCAGCAAAAAAATACCAGCCGGATATTCTGACTCTGGATATAACCATGCCGGAAATGGATGGCATCCAGGCTGTGAACGAAATACTGAAGGTCAGCCCCAAAACCCGCATCATCATGGTTTCTGCCATGGGTCAGCAGTCGATGGTCATAGAAGCTATCAAGCAGGGCGCAAAGGACTTCGTGGTAAAGCCGTTCGATAAGTCAAGAGTCTACCAGTCCATAAGAAATGTCCTCTCAATGGACAATTAAAACCTATATTGAACAAGGAGCCATATTTCGATGTTGAGAAGCATGACCGGGTTTGGATACAGTGAGTATACAGAGAACGATATCACAGTCACAGTGGAGATAAAAACTGTTAATCATCGCTACATCGATATTTTTCTGAAGATGCCCAAGCAATTGTCAGCTTACGAGGAAATGATACGATCTCTGGTGAACTCAAGGATACAACGAGGGAAAATTGACATTTACATAAACTATGACAACAAGTCTCCCCAGGCCCAGGAAGTACTTCTTGACGAAAACCTTGCAAAAGCATATTTCAACGCATTGAAAAAAATAACCGAAGAACTTGGCCTGAGAGATGACATAACGGCATCGTCACTCGCCAGGTTTCCGGATATTTTAAAAGTCGAGAAGCAGGAAAATGACGAGCAGACAGGCAGGATCCTTGAAAAGGCTGTAAACATGGCAATCGACGGACTTATAGAAATGCGCTCGAGAGAAGGGGAGAAACTGAAAGACAGTCTTATGACCAATCTCTCGGTAATCGAGGACTATACCGGAAAGATAAGGGAGCGCGCTCCTTTTGTAGTAAAAGAATATAAAGAGAAACTGGAAAACAGGCTGTCGGAACTGATTGACCTGCAGAAAATCGATCCGGCAAGGATAGCTGCAGAAGTCGCCCTGTTTGCCGATAAATGCAGTATTGACGAAGAGCTTGTCAGGCTGAACAGCCATATAGCGCAGATGAGGGATATGCTCCACAAGGGAAGCCCGGTGGGCAAGAAAGCAGATTTCCTTATACAGGAAATGAACAGGGAAGTAAACACGATAGGCGCCAAAGCAAGTGACCTGGAAATCACAAGAAATGTAGTGGAATTAAAAAGCGAAGTCGAAAAACTCAGAGAGCAGATCCAGAACATAGAATGAATTTCAGGCTGTGCTTTACGGAAAAACAGCCCCGGAGGTTGGAATTGATGAAGCTGATCAATGTTGGCTTTGGAAACATGGTTTCAGCAAATAAGATAGTGGCTATTGTCAGTCCCGAATCCGCCCCTATAAAGCGGATCATCCAGGAAGGACGGGAGCGGGGGGTTCTGATCGACGCCACATATGGATGAC